>NZ_JBEYVX010000043.1:0-49821 GCF_040644195.1 Streptomyces sp. NPDC047014
GGCATGGTCGTGGCGGCGGGCACGGGCCTGAGCCCGAACCTGTGGCGCAAGCAGTACGGGGACTGGACCCAGGAGGTGCGGCCCGCGGGCGGCTCGGGAGCGGCCTCCGGCGAGGAGAACCCGCCCGGGATCGCCGCTCGCGGAGCCGCCGGCAGCCCGCCGGCCGGTGCGGCCGGCGCCGGGACGGCGGGGCTCCCGGTGGCGAGGACGGTGGTGTGCGGGATCTGCCGGGCGCACGCCTGGCAGACCTCCGCCAGGGTCCAGACCTGCCCGACGGCCGGATTGTGGACGAGCACCAGCAGCGTGGAACCACCGCACAGCGCCCGCGCCTCGTGCAGGGCGCACTGCGCGCCGCCGCAGGTGCAGTCGGCGCCCGGCCGGACCCCGGCGAGCCGTGCGTGCGCCCGGACGTGGTCCGCGGCGAAGCGCCGCATGGCCGTGGTGTCCTTCGAGCGGGGCGGCATCCGGCACGCCGCGGTACTGCAGGTGACGGACACGGTGTGATCGGAGTGACCGGTGAGCCGGACCGTCCAGGTCCGTCCCGGCACACGCGATCCCGGCAAAGAGGTCAAATCGGGTTTCCTATCGTCACGGTGCAGACAGGGGAGGCCGTTGGCCGGAAGCGGCTCCGGCCGCCTCGTTCGGTACGTCGTGCCCGGCGCGAGCGGGGGACGGCGCCGGGCCGCACCCCGCGGTGGATCCGGGGCCGGCGCGGTCCGCGTCATGGACTTTGTCGCATCTCCCGCGGGGCCTCGTCAAGCGTCCGCGTCCTCCGCGAGCCCCGATGGCCGTGCGCGCGCCGCCGCCGGGGCGGCCGCCGGGGCGGCCGCCGGAGGACCGCCCGGCCAGCGGAACGCCCCCGGCTCCGCGTGGGAGCCGGGGGCGTGTGTGACGTGGGCGAACGCCTGGGACGGCGGATCACTCCTCCGGGATGACGTTGCCGTCCTCGTCGAGCCCGAGGTGGATCCGGGCCGGTTCGTGGCTGTCGGTGTCGGACGGACGCGGGGCCTCCGGGCCGTCCGGCCCCCAGCGGAGCAGCCTGCGGGTGCGCCCGATCCGGTACACGGTGCCGCGCGCCTCCAGCCGGTTCAGGCGCCGCCCGGCCCGCAGCCGCTCGGACGCCTCGGCGTACTCGCGCAGTTCGGGATCGGCCGATCCCGCCTCGGCCGTGAGGGTGTGGGCATCGGCCTCGGTGGGCGTGTTGACGGGGATCAGGCCCGCCATCCGCGGCCAGGCCCAGGTCAGGGCGAAGTCCAGGGAGGTACGGGCCTCGTGCGGGCAGGCGTGCGGCCCGGAGACGGGCTTCCAGCCGCGTGTGGTCCGCTCCACCACGGCGAAGGTGGCCGGGAGCAGCAGCACATCGGGATGGGTGTCCAGGGCCTGCCGGGAGTCGCGGATCACCTGGGCGGGGAACCGGCCCCCGCTGTAGGCCAGCTGGCGCAGCGCGAGCTGTTCGAGGGCCCCGGTGGGGGTGACCGGCGCGTCCGGGTCCAGCACCAGGTCCTCGTCGATCTGCGGGCCGCGCACCCCGCGGCTCCAGTCCGGCTCGGCCGGATCCGGGTCGGTCGGGCGCGGCTGCTCGATGCCGTCGGGGCCCGTACCGGCGTACTCCTCGGCGCGGACGACCCGGTACCGGGTGCCGTTCGCGGTGAGCTCGTCCACGCGCTCGCTCTCCAGGCGGGCCACCGCCGCCAGCAGCGAGCGCCGCTCGGCCCGGTCGCGCGCCTCGTCCTTGGCGCGGAACCACAGGGCGCTGTTCAGGCTGTCCCGGGCCTGCTGCGCGCAGCCGGCCGTCACCGGGACGACCACCCGCCACCGCCCGCCGTCCTCCGCTCCCTGCGCGGCCACCCCGAACAGGGGGCCTCGTACGACGATGTCGCCCGCCTGCGTCACCGCATCGACGGCATCGGCCTCCGCGGCGGCCTCCACCGGTTCTACGGGCACACGTACCACCATGGGCCGCGCCGCGGCCGGCCCCATTTCCCCACGGTCCATGCAGGCCATCCTGCCGACCCCGGGCGCCGTCCGCCGCCGCTTCCGCGAATCCCCTCCCTTCGGGGTGGGATCCCGGTACGGTCCGCCCCTCCCCGGACGGCGTACTCCCCCTGCCCGGCCCGGATACGCCGCCTCCCGGACCGGGTACGCCGCCTCCCGGCCCGGGACCGCGCGCCTCGGCGGGATCGCCGCCGGGGTGGGGCAGGCTGTCCGGCACAGCGTGTCCCGAGCAGAGGGAGTGGTGCGACCGTGGGCGAAGAGCGGGCCGTGGACGTCGGACCGGCCGGGATCGAGGTGGCCTACGAACGCCTCGGCGACCCGCAGGCCCCGCCCGTGCTGCTGATCGCGGGCATCGGGGCGCAGCTGACCGGCTGGCCGGACGGCTTCTGCGCCGAGCTGGTCGGCCGCGGCGTGCAGGTGATCCGCTTCGACAACCGCGACACCGGGCTGTCGACGCATTTCCCGGAGGCTCCCGCGCCCGATTTCCTGGCCGCGCTGACCGGGGACACCTCCTCGGCGGCGTACAGCCTCTCCGACATGGCCGCCGACACGGTCGGGCTGCTCGACGCGCTCGGGCTGGACGGCGCGCACCTGGTGGGTGCCTCGCTGGGCGGCGCGATCGCGCAGACGGCGGCGATCGAGCACCCGGGCCGGGTGCGCTCGCTGACCTCGCTGATGTCCACCACGGGGGATCCGTCGGTGGGCCGGGCCCGGCCGGACGCGCTGCTGGCCTTCCGCGGGCCCTCGCCGAGGGACCGCGCGGAGGCGGTGGAACGGACGGTCAGGATCGGCAGGGCGCTGGACGGGCCCGGGTTCCCCTGCGACGAGGCGGCGGCCGCCGACCGCGCGGGCCGTGCCTACGACCGCTGCTACGACCCGGTGGGCATCACCCGCCAGGCCGTCGCCTCGCTCGCCACGGGCGACCGTACCGAGCGGCTGCGGAGGCTGGAGGTGCCCACGCTGGTGATGCACGGCTCCGAGGACCCGATGTGCGAGGTCAGTGGCGGCCGCGCCACCGCCGAGGCGGTGCCCGGCGCGGAGCTGGTGGTGATCGACGGAATGGGCCACAGCCTGCCGGAGGTCCTGTGGGCCCGACTCGCCACGCTGATCGCGGACTTCGTCCACCGCGCGGAGCCGACCCCCTCCCCCGGTACGGCGGATGCACCGCCGGAGATGACCGCGCGGGCCTGAGCCCGGCACCCCCGGCACCGGGGAAACAGAAAAGGCAAGGAGGTCGACCCACTCCTTGCCACTCTCAACTTATAGCGCACCGGGGGGCTTGTGGCAAGGCCCCGTCGGTGCCGCACAATCTCCGTCCGAGGAGCGGGAGACCGCGGACAGGGGGTTGTGTTGATCGACGTGATCGTGGCCGGTGGCGGGCCGACCGGGCTGATGCTGGCCTGCGAACTGCGGCTGCACGGCGTACGGGTGGTGGTGCTGGAGAAGGAGACCGGACCGGCCCCGTACGCGAAGGCCCGCGGCCTGCACGCGCGCAGTGTCGAGGTGATGGACCAGCGGGGCCTGCTGGAGCGGTTCCTGCCGGTGAGCCGGAAGGTCGCGACGGGCGGCTTCTTCGCGGGGCTCGGCACGGTGTGGCCGGAAGGGCTGGACACCTCGCACTCGTACGTGCTGGCCGTCCCTCAGCCGGTCGTCGAGCGGCTGCTGACCGAGCGCGCGCTGGAGCTCGGCGTGGAGATCCGGCGCGGCCGCGAGCTGGCGGGGCTGGACCAGGACGGCGACGGAGAAGGGGTGTCCGTGGTCCTGGCCGACGGTACGGAGCTGCGCGCGCGGTATGTCGTCGGCTGCGACGGCGGCCGCAGTACGGTGCGCAAGCTGCTCGGTGTCGGCTTCCCCGGGGAGCCCGCCAGGGTGGAGACGCTGCTGGGCGATATGCGGGTGGGTGTGCCGGCGGAGACGGTGGCCGCGGTGGTGGCCGAGGCGCGCAGGACGCACCAGCGGTTCGGGGTGATTCCCGAGGGGGACGGTCTGTTCCGGGTGATCGTGCCCGCCGACGGGGTGGCCGAGGACCGTACGGCGGCGCCGACCCTGGACGAGTTCAGGCAGCGGCTGCGGGCCTGCGCGGGCACCGACTTCGGGGTGCATTCCCCGCGCTGGCTCTCCCGCTTCGGTGATGCCACGCGGCTCGCGGAGCGCTACCGGGTCGGCCGGGTGTTCCTGGCCGGGGACGCGGCGCACGTGCACCCGCCGACGGGCGGGCAGGGGCTGAACCTCGGGGTGCAGGACGCCTTCAACCTCGGCTGGAAGCTGGCCGCGGCGGTCAACGGCTGGGCGCCGGAGGGCCTGTTGGACAGCTACCACGCCGAACGGCATCCGGTGGCGGCGGCCGTGCTGGACAACACCCGTGCGCAGATGGAGCTGTTGTCCACGGAGCCGGGCGCGCGGGCGGTACGCGCCCTGCTGGCGGAGCTGATGGACTTCGAGGAGGTGAACCGGTACCTCATCGAGAAGATCACCGCGATCGGGATCCGCTACGACTTCGGCGCGGGCCATGAACTGCTCGGCCGGCGCCTGCGGGACACGGAGCTCAAGCGCGGCGGCCGGCTGTACGGGCTGATGCACGGCGGCCGCGGTCTGCTGCTCGACCGGACCGGCACGCTGTCGGTGGCGGGCTGGTCGGACCGGGTGGACCTGGTGGTGGACGAGGGCGGGGACCCGGAGGTCCCCGCCGTGCTGGTGCGGCCCGACGGTCATGTGGCCTGGGTGGGCGCGGACCGGCGGGAGCTGCTGGAGGCCCTGCCGAGGTGGTTCGGCGCGGCCACCACGCCCGCGGGCGGTCAGCCCGTCGGCTTGCCGCTCTCGCGGCCGTCCACGTAGGTGGCCACCACCTCGATGTCCCCGATGCGCGAGACATCGACGCTCCGCGGGTCGTCGCCGAGGACGACCAGGTCGGCGCGCTTGCCGGGGGTGAGGGTGCCCGCGTCGGCCTCCCAGTGGCAGGCGTGGGCCCCGGCCACGGTGTAGGCGTACAGGGCCTCGTCCACGGTGATCGCCTCCCCCGGGCCGATCAGGCTGCCGGACTCCGCGGCGCGTTCCACCATGAACTGGACGGCCCGCAGCGGGGATCCGTCCGTCACCGGCCGGTCGGAGCTGCCGACGAGGGTGATGCCGTGGTCGAGGAAGCCCCGGCCGCGGTACATCCAGGGGGCCCGCTCGGCGCCCATGATCGCCGCGTAGTCGTCGCCGAAGTAGCGCAGGAAGTTGGGCTGGACGACCGCGCTGAGGCCGAGCCGGGCCATGCGCGGGAGCTGGTCGGGGCGGATCAGCCCGGCGTGCTCGATGCGGTGCCGGGCGCCGGGGCGGGGCCGCAGCCGCTGGGCCTCCTCCAGGGCGTCCAGGGCCACATCCGCCGCGCGGTCCCCGATGGCGTGCACGGCGAGCTGCCATCCGGCGAGGTGACCGTCGACGATGGTACGGGTGAGGGCGTCGGGGTCGTCCTGCAACTGGCCCGCGTGGTCCAGCCCTTCGTACGGGGCGCTGAGCGCGGCCGTGCGGGCCATCATGCCGCCGTCGGTGAAGACCTTGAGGGCGCCGATGGAGAGCCAGTCGTCACCGAAGCCGGTGCGCAGGCCCAGGTCGAGGGCGCGCGGTATGCCGTCGGCCGCGTGCGCGGTGACCGGGTTCAGCCGGTCGGCGGAGACCATGAGCTGGACGCGCAGCGGCAGCAGCCCCTTCTCGCGGGCCAGTTGGTAGGCGCCGAGCTCGACGGGGCTGTGCCCGAAGAGGACCCCGCCGATACCGGCCTCCGCGCAGGCGGTGACGCCTTCCGCGAGGCAGGTGCGGGCGGCCCGGCCGATCGCCTCGGCCAGTTCCTCCTGGGAGTAGGGCAGCCGCAGGGCGCGGGCGGCGCCCATCGCGGCTTCGGCGAGGAAGCCGTTCTCGTGCGGCAGGTCGGCGGGGAGCTGGTCGAGGACGGCGGTGTTGACGACGCAGCCGTGCCCGGACTCGTGCAGCAGGTACAGCTTGTGCCCGTCGCTGACCCGGTCGAGTTCGGCGGCGGTGAGGTGGCGGCCGAGGGGCCGCTGGTCGTAGCCGACGATGCTCACCCAGGCGCCCGGGGTGCCCTTGCGGGCGACGGCGCGGGCCACGGCGTCGAGGACGTCCTCGACGCGGGTGAGTCCGGCGATGCTCGGGGTGTTCTGCTTGAAGCCGGTCCAGGGGAGGTGGACATGGGCGTCGATGAAGCCGGGCAGGACGGTGGCGCCCTGGAGGTCGATCACCTCGCGGGCGGGCAGGGCGGCGACTGCCTCGTCCAGGCCGACGATCCGGCCGCGCCAGATGCCCAGCTCGTGGGCGACCGGGTGGTCCGGGTCCATGGTGAGGAAGCGGGCGTTCGTCAGCCGGGTGCAGAGCATCGTCGGGGTCCTGGGGGTGTCGGGCGGCGGCTCGGGCGGTCCGCCGGGGCGGCCGGGGGCTCAGGCGTCGGTGGACGCCGCGAGGGAACGGGGGCGCAGGTCGGTCCAGTTGGCCTCGACGTACTCCAGGCAGGCCGCGCGGCTGTCCTCGCCGAAGGCGACGGTCCAGCCGCCGGGTACCTCGGCGAAGGAGGGCCAGAGGGAGTGCTGGTCCTCGGCGTTGACGAGGACGAGGAAGCGGCCTTCGGGGTCGTCGAAGGGGTTGGTGCTCACGTCGGTGCCTCCCGGGCGCGATGCGATTAGGTTAGGCTCGCCTAATTGCGCCGAGCTTAGCCTCTCCCCTTGCCGCTCACAAGGAGATCCGCATGCGCCCGACCGACCCCGCCCCCGGCCTCGTCGCCGCACCTGCCGCCGACGCGGCCCACGCCTTCGCCGCGTACGGACTGCGCGCGGAGCCCGGTACCGACGCCTTCTGGGCGGCGGCCGGGGCACCCGTCTCCGTGGCCGCCGAAGGAGGGGGCTGGAGCACGCTGTTCCTGTGGCGCGGCTCCCCCGCCACCCTCGGCTTCGAGAGCTGGTCCGAGCCGGTGCCCCTGCGCCGCTGGGGCGGTACCGACTGCTGGTACGCCGAGGTCCGCATGCCCGCCCGGCTGCGCGTGACCTACTGGTTCGTGGTGGACGGTACCGCCCACGCCGACCCCTTGAACCCGGCCGGCGCGGGCGGCGACCGCTCCCTCACGGCGACCCCCGACACCCCGGCCCAGCCGCACTGGCCGGCCGTGGGCCCCGAGGAGGTGCTGCCGCTGCCGCCCACCCGGTTCCGCTGGGCGAGCGCGCGCCTCGGCACGCGGCGCACCGTACGGGTGCACGCGGCGGGCGGGGGCGGGCCGCTCGTACTGCTCCTCGACGGCGACGACTGGCTGTATCTGCACCCGGCCATGACCGCCTTCGACACGGCCGTGGCCCGCGGCGACCTGCCGCCGGTCACCCTCGTCTTCCTGCCGACGCGGGACCGGGAGGCCGAGTTCGGCTGCCGGCCCGCGCTGTGGGAGGCAGTCCGGGACGAGCTGCTGCCGCTGGTCGCGGAGACGGGCCTGCCCGCCGACCCGGACCGGCTGGTCGTCGCCGGGCAGAGCCTCGGCGGGCTGAGTGCCGTCTACGCGGCCCTGCGCTTCCCGGAGCTGGTGTCCCGGGTCGCCTGCCAGTCCGGGTCCTTCTGGTGGACGCCCGGTGCCGCGGAGCTGCCGGACCCGCTGGCAGGCCCGGCCGGGGGCTCCCTGGCGGCGCTGCTGCGGGAGCGCCCCGGCCTGTCGGCCGTGCGGATCGCCTTCGACGCGGGCGAGCACGAGACGCGGATGCTGCCCCACTGCGCGGTGGTGGAGGCCCTGGCCGAGGAGGCCGGGGCCACCGTGCGCGTGTCACGCTCCCCGTCGGGCCACGACCGGGCGGGCTGGCGGCACGCCCTGACCCGGGACGTGGCCTGGGCCCTCGGGTAGGCCCGGCGGCCTCATCTCGCCACCGCCACGCAGTAGTCCTTGTCGGTGGCGAGCAGGTTGCGGTGGGTGTCCTCGGCGACGACGATCCCTTCGTCCAGGACCAGGACCCGGTCGGCCGCGTCGAGCAGGGCCGGGCTGCTGGTGATCACCACGGTGGTGCGGCCCCGGCGCAGCTCCGCGAGGTTGCGCGCGATGAGCTGCTCGGTCACCGCGTCCACCGCCGTGGTCGGGTCGTGCAGGACCAGCACCTCGCTGTCCGCGGCCAGCGCGCGGGCCAGTGAGAGGCGCTGGCGCTGTCCGCCGGAGAGGTTGGCGCCGCGGTCGCGGACCCCGTAGTCCAGGCCCTCGCGGTGCAGGGCGACCACATCGGTCAGCATCGAGGCCGCCACGGCCTCGTCCACGGACCGGCCGGTGCCCCGCGGGTCGATGTTCGTGCGCAGGGTGCCCGCGAAGATCTCCCCGTCGTAGGGGTTCACCAGCAGGTGGGCCCGTACCTCCTCCACCGACAGGCCGGCGATCTCCCGGCCGCCGACGCGCACCTGCCCCTCGTACCCGGCGGGCGGGACCCGCAGGGACAGGACCGCCGCCAGGTCGGCCGCCGCGCGCGGCCGGTAGACGGCGATCGCCACGAACTCCCCCGCCCGCACCCGGAAGGTGAGCCCGCGCAGCTCCCCGTACCGGACGCCGTCGAGCTCCAGGCCGCCGCCGGGCTCCGGGCGGCCGGTGCCGGGGGTCATGACCGGGGGCGCGGCCAGGACCAGGGCCATGCGTTCGGCGGAGGCCCGCGCCATCATCACGTACTTGGGCATGTCCGAGAACATCTTCAGCGGCTCCATGATGAACTGCGCCAGCCCCACGGCCATGACCAGTTCACCGATGCCGATCCGGCCGTCGAAGGCCAGCCAGCCGGCCGTGAGGGTCACGGACGCGGCCAGCACGGCGTTGAGGGCCATGGCGGTGCCCGCGTAGGCGCCGTTCACGACGGCCACGGTGACGGCCTGCCGCTTGGCCTCCGTGCTGACCTGCCGGTAGGAGCGGAAGGCCGCGTGGTTGCCGCCGAAACCGTGCAGCGGGCGCAGGCCGGTGATCAGGTCGGCCACCTTGGCGCCCGCCCGGGCCACCCGCGCCTGCTGCTCGCGGGTGCTGGAGCCGATGCGCCGGGACAGCACGCTCAGGACCGACAGGATGGCGACGGTCCCGACGATCACGAGCAGACCGAGCCGGATGTCGGCCAGCCCCAGGGCGACGGCCGCGACCAGGACCGCGACCAGTGAGCTGATCAGCAGCGGCACCACTTCGATGATGTCGGCGGTCTGGTCGGCGTCCTCGGTGGCGATGGTCAGCACCTCGCCGGATTTGAGGTCGACGTCCCGGGCCACCGGCTGGAGCCCGCAGTCGGCCACCTGCACCCGCCAGCGGTGGGCCTCGGTGGTGTTGGCCCTCTGGAGGATGCGCATGCCGAAGCGCCAGGACAGCGAGACCGTCGTGATGATGACGGCCAGCGCGGCGATCGACACGCCGAGCGCGTCGAAGCCCCGCTCCTGGAGGGCGTGCTCGACGATCAGGCCGAGCGCGATGGGGAAGGCGGTCTCACCGGCCTGGTAGAGGCCCATGAGGACGGTGCCCCCGGTCATGGCGCCGACGTTGCGGCGCAGGGCGGTGCGGAGGATGTCGGACCCCGTGCGGGGCCGCTGCGTGTCAGGAGTTGTCATCGAGGTGGCGGGCAATCGCTTCCGGGGTGCGCAGGGTGAACAGGTCGCGGATGGTGATCACTGGACCGTACTCGCGGCGGAGCAGGCCGATGAGCCGTACCGCCAGCATGGAGTGGCCGCCGAGGGCGAGGAAGTCGCTCACGGCGCTCACCTCGTCCTCGTCCAGGTCGAGGGCTTCGGCGAAGAACTCGCAGACGGCCGTTTCGGTCTCCGTCTCCGGTCCCCGCTCCCCCGCCGTGGTCAGCGCGCCCAGCGGGCGGGCCTCGGGCAGGGCCTTGGTGTCGGCCTTGCCGTTGACCGTGAGCGGGATCGCGTCCACCCGGGCGTAGTGGGTGGGGCGCAGGAAGTCCGGCAGCGCGGCGCCCACCTCGGCGGCCACGTCGGCCAGTTCGGCGTCCGCCAGCACCAGGTAGGCGGCGAGCCGGTACGCCCCGTCCACCTGCGGGTCGGGCTGGGCGACGGCGGCGGCGAAGCGCACGGCGGGGTGCGCGGCGAACGCGGCCTCCACCTCGCCGAGTTCGACGCGGTGGCCGCGGATCTTCACCTGCTGGTCGGTGCGCCCGAGGTACATCAGGTTCCCGTCGGGCCGCCGCAGCACCAGGTCGCCCGTACGGTACATCCGCTCGCCGGGGGCGCCGAAGGGGCAGGCGACGAACCGGTGGGCGGTCTGCGCGTGCTGGCCCAGGTAGCCGCGGGCGATGCCGGCGCCGGAGACGTGGAGCTCGCCGGGGACCCCGTCGGGGACGGGCCGCAGCCAGGGGTCGAGGACGTACACGTCAGTGTTGTCGATGGGGACGCCGACCACCGGGTCCTGGCATTCGAAGGTGCCCACGCCGAGGGTGTTGATCGTGTACTCGGTGGGCCCGTACAGGTTGTAGCCGACGGTGCCCGGGGTGTCCGCGAGGCGCTGCCAGAGCGTGGGGGTGACGGCCTCACCGCCGAGGAGGACCAGCGGGGGGCGCCGTCCGGGGTCGTCGAGCAGTCCCTCGGCGAGGAGTTGCTGCGCGTACGTCGGCGTCACGTTGATGACGTCGATGGCGTTGCGCAGGCAGTACTCCACCAGCCGGGGTGCGTCGCGGCGCAGTTCCTCGTCGCAGATGTGCACCTCGTGGCCGTCCGCGAGCCAGAGCAGTTCCTCCCACGACATGTCGAAGGCGAAGGAGACGGTGTGGGCGATACGGAAGACGCGGTGGCCGTGGTCGGCGAGGACGGGTTCGAAGATGCGGCGCCGGTGGTTGACGAGCATGTTGGTGAGCCCGGCGTACTCGGTGACCACGCCCTTCGGGCGGCCGGTGGAGCCGGAGGTGTAGATGACGTAGGCGGGGTGCCGCAGCCGCAGCGGGTCCTCGGGGGTGAAGGTGACGAAGGGCTCGGCCTCCGGCAACGGCCGGTCCAGTTCGAGGAGTTCACCGGTCAGCCGGGGTGAGACGGCGCTGACGGTGAGGATCACCTCGGGGCGGGCGTCCGCGACGATGGCCGCGATCCGCTCGTCGGGATGGTCCAGCTCCAGCGGGACGTAGGCGGCGCCGGTCCGCAGGACGGCGAACAGCGCCACGAGGGAGTCGAGGGAGCGCGGGACGGCGAGCCCCACGGTCCGCCCGGGTCCGATGCCGCGTGCGGCGAGCACCCCGGCGACGGCCCGGCTGCGGTCCCGGAGCCGGGCGAAGGTGAGGGTGCGGCCGTCCGCGACGAGGGCCACGCGCTCCGGGTGCCGGTCGGCGGCCCGGTCGAAGCGGTCCACGACGGTGTCGGTGCCGAAGTCCGTACGGTCGCCCGCGCGGGGCGGCGCCCCGAGTCCGGGCAGGGCGCCGACGGGGCCGGTGGAGCGGGTCAGGTGGTCGAGCACGGTCAGGTAGTCGTCGAGGAGCCGGCGGGCGGCCCCGGTGTCGTGGTCGCGGTACTCCAGTTTGACGGTGAGCCGGTCGCCCGGGGTGACCACCCAGGTGAAGGGGTAGTGGGTGGAGTCGTCGGCCCGGACGGAGGTGATGCCGTGGCGGGTGTTCATCGCGGCGAAGGCGTCCATGTCCAGGAAGTTCTGGAGCACGAAGAGGTTGTCGAAGAGGGTGTCGTGCCCGCCGGCCCGCTGGATCTCGCCCAGGCCGAGGTGCTCGTGCTCCATCGCCTCGACCCGGGCCCGCTGCACGGAGGCCAGGTAGTCGCGGACGGTGTCGCCGGGCCGGGGCCGGGTCCACATCGGCACGGTGTTGAGCAGGACGCCGACCACCTCGGCCAGGCCCTCGCCCTCGCGGCCGGAGACGGTCACCCCGAACACGGCGTCGGAGCGGCCGGTGCGGGCGCCCAGCAGGAGGCCGAAGGCGCCGGTGAGCACGGAGTTCAGGGTGACGCCGTGGGTCCGGGCCGCCTCCCGCAGCCGCTGCGACGCCTCGGCGGAGAGCCGGTGGACGAGGGTGCTGGGCAGGTCGTCGGCGAGGGCGGGCGCCGGCCCGGCGAGCAGGGTCGGGCCCGGCAGCCCGGCCAGGTGCTCCGCCCAGAAGCGCTCCGAGCGCGCGGGGTCCCTGGCGGCGAGCGCCCGCGCGTGGTCCTCGAAGGCCGGGGTGGCCGGGACCGGGGCGGTCAGCTCGCCCGCGCGTGCCGCCTCGTAGGCGTCGAAGAGGTCGCGGAGCACCAGCTCGCGGGACCAGCCGTCCCACAGCAGCAGGTGGTAGCTGAGGAGCAGCCCGTCGCGGCCGTCGGGCAGCCGGAGGACGGTCAGCCGGATCAGCGGCGGCTCGCCCGGGTCGAATCCGGTGTCGCGGTCCCGGGCGAGGATGCCGTCGACCTCCTCCTCGGAGGCCACGGTGAGCGTGCGGACGGGGACCCGCCGGCCGGCGGCGAGGACCTGGACCGGGTCGCCGCGCTCGTCGGTGGCGAATCCGGCGCCCACCGCCGGATGCCGGCCGGTCACCCAGGCCATGGCCTCGGCCAGCGCGCCGGTGTCCAGGCGGCGGTCGAAGGTGAACCAGCTCTGGGCGACGTAGTGCCCGGCCGGCCCGGCCAGCTGGGCCTGGAAGAACAGGCCGCGCTGGAGGGGGGTGACGGGGGCCGTGCGCTCGGCCGTGCCGGCGGCCTCCGCGAGCTGTTCCAGGGCGCGCAGCCAGTGCCCGGTGATCTCCTCGGGCACCCCGTCGGCGAGGATGAAGGCGGCGTGCAGGCTGCCGGTGGCGGCGTCGGTCCAGGCGTTGACCTCGACGGCGTACGGGCCGGCCGGGTCGGTGCCGGTGATCTGCGGGACCTGGGATTCGCCGCCCCGGCCGAGGTAGTTGAACAGCACCTGCGGCTGGGCCGCCAGCAGCGGCGCGGCCTGCGGGTGGAGGTGGCGCAGCTGTCCGTACGCCACGTGCGCGCGCTCGTCCGCCCTGCGCCCGGCGGCCTCGCGGGCGGCGGCCACCGGGTCGGTGTGCGCGGTGAGCCGGACGGGCGCGATCGCGGTGAACCAGCCGACGGTACGGGTGTAGTCGTGGCCGGGGCGGGCCGGGACCCGGCCGTGCCGCTCCAGGTCGATCGCGAGGTCGGTGGGGTCGGACTGGATGCGGGTGAGGGCGGTGCGCAGGGCTCCGCACAGCAGCTCGGTGAGGTCCACGCCGAGCGCGGAGGGCGCCGTACGGGTCACGAGCTCGCTCACCGCGGGCGGGAGCACCGCGGTGGTCTCGCGGCTCCCGCGGACGGCGGGGAGCAGCGGGGGCGCCTGGAGGGTGGTGATCCAGGGGCCGAGGTCGTCGGTGAGGTGGGCGGCTCCGGTGGCGAGGGCTTCGGCGTAGGCGGTGTAGGAGGTGGTCGGGGGCGGGAGGGTGCCGCCGCGCAGGGCGGTGGCGAGGTCGTCGAGGAGGATCAGCCAGGAGACGGCGTCCACGGCGAGGTGGTGGGCGGTGACCACGAGGGTGCGGCTGGGTTCCAGCCAGGTGAAGGCGATGACCTCCCCGGCTTCGGGGTCGAGCCGTCCGGCGGCCTCGTTCGCCGCGGCGGCCGGGTCGGCGGTGCCGGTGCGGAGCACGGTGGCGGGGCGGGCGGGGCCGGTACGCAGCGACCACACGCCGTGCTCGACGCGCAGCCGCAGCCGCAGGACGGGGTGGGCGGCGACCACGGCATGGGCGGCCCGCTCGGCGTCGGCGAAGCCGGTGCCCTCGGCGGCGGCCAGGGTGCGGGCCTGCGCGAACCGGGCGAGGGAGCCGCCGAGCAGGCGCTGGCGCAGGATGATCGGGGTCGGCGTGAGCGGGCCCTCGGCGGGCGGCGCGGCGTCGGTCCCGGGCGCGGGCGCGGGTACGGCTTCGGGCGGGGCGGCGGTGGCCAGGTGCGCGGCGAGGGCGCGGGGGGTTCGCAGCAGGAACACCTCGCGCGGGGCGATGCGCAGGCCGAGGGCGCGGGCGCGGTTGACGACGGTGATCGCGAGGATGCTGTCGCCGCCGGCCCGGAAGAAGTCGCTGTCGGCGTCGACGGCGGTGCCGGGCAGGGTCTCGGCGAAGATCTCGGTCAGGGCGGTGAGCGCGGCGAGCGCGGTGAGGGCGGGCCCCTCCGCGACCGGTGCGGTCGGCCCGGCGGGGGCGGCGGGCTCCTCGGGGCGCTGGGTGCGGGCCCGTTCGGCCAGGGCCTTGCGGTCGAGCTTGCCGTTGACGGTGAGCGGCAGGGCCTCGGTGGTGAGGATCCGGCCGGGCACCATGTGCGCGGGCAGCCGGGCGGCGAGCAGCGCGGTGAGGTCGGCGGGTGCGGTGCCGACGACATGGGCGACGAGGTGGTCGGCGCTGTCCGCGACGGTGACGGCCGCGTCGGTCACGCCGTCGAGGCCGCGGAGGGCGGCCTCCACCTCGCCCGGCTCGATGCGGAAGCCCTTGAGCTGCACCTGGTCGTCGGCGCGGCCGATGAACTCCAGCTCGCCGTCCAGCGTCCGGCGGGCCAGGTCGCCCGTGTGGTACATGCGGGAACCGTCGGCGGCGAAGGGGTCGGCCACGAAGCGGCTCGCGGTGAGGGCCGCCCGGCCCAGGTAGCCGAGCGAGACCTGGTCCCCGGACACGTAGACCGCGCCCACGCGGCCGGGCGGTACGGGCCGCAGCCGCTCGTCGAGGAGGTGGGTGAGCAGCCCGGGGATGGGCTCCCCGATCGGGCTGGCCTCGTCCTCGCGGGTGAAGTCCTCGCCGGTGAGGACCCGGTGGGTGACGTGGACGGTGGTCTCGGTGATCCCGTACATGTTGACGAGCCGGGGCGCGTCGGTGCCGTGCCGTTCCACCCAGCCGCGCAGCCGGGCGGGGTCCAGGGCCTCCCCGCCGAAGACGATCCGGCGCAGCGCGGGCAGCGGCGGGCCGCCGGCCTGCCGGTCGGCCTCGATGAACTGGTGGAAGGCGGAGGGCGTCTGGTTGAGCACGGTCACCCCGCGCTCGCGGACCAGCCGGTGGAAGTCGACCGGGGAGCGGGTCAGCGCGTACTCGGGGAGGAGCAGTTCGGCGCCGTGTGCCAGGGCTCCCCACAGCTCCCAGACGGCGAAGTCGAAGGAGTAGGAGTGGAACTGCACCCAGATGTCGTCGGGGCCGAAGTCCATGGCGGGCCGTGTCCGCGCGAGCAGGGCCACCACGCTGGAGTGCGGGACGACGACGCCCTTGGGCCGGCCGGTGGAGCCGGAGGTGTAGATGACGTAGGCGGGGTCCTGCGGCCCGGTCGCCCGCACGGCCGCGTGGGGTGCCTCGTACGGCGGGTCCTCGGCGCTGTCCTCCAGTACGAGCAGCCGCGCGCCCGAGCCGGTCCGTGCGAGCAGCCCGGCGAAGCGGTCGCGCTGCTCGCGGCCGACGAGCACGACGCGGGGGGCCGCGTCGGTGAGCACGTACTCCAGCCGTTCGTCCGGGTAGGCCAGGTCCAGGGGGACGTAGGCGCCGCCGGCGGTGACGGCGGCGACCAGGGCGACGACCTGGTCGAGCGAGCGCGGCAGGGCGACGGCGACCCGTTCGCCGGGACGGACCCCGGCGGCGCGCAGCCGGGCGGCCAGGGCCTGCTTGGCGTCCGCGAGTTCGCCGTAGGTCAGGGAGCGGGAGCCGCCGTCGAGGTCGCAGCGGGTGACGGCGGTGGCGGCGGGATCGCGCCCGGCGGCGGCGTCGAAGAGGGCGTCCAGGGTGGTGGGGGCGACGGGGGCGTGGCGCCGGGCCGGGTCGAGGGCGAGCTCGTCGACGGGGGCGTCGGGGTGGGTGAGGAGCCGGTCGAGGGTGCGGGTGAACCGCTCCAGGATCCGGCGGGCTCCGGTCTCCCGCAGCAGGGCCGTGTCGTAGATCAGGTTGAAGCGCGGGCGGCCTTCGGCGGTGCGCTCCACGACCAGGGTCAACGGGTAGTGCGGGGCGCCCTCGTTGGCGACGGAGGTGACGGCCAGGGTGTGGCCGGGCTCGCGGAGCGCGGCGATGTCGGTGGCGACGTCGAAGACCACCAGGGTGTCGAACAGCGGTCCGGTGGCGCCCGCGAGGCGGCCGGTGCGGGCGAGGGAGACGTGCTGGTGGGCGAGGACCGCGCTCTGGTGCTCGCGTACCGAGGCGAGCAGGTCGCGGGCGGTGGTTCCCGGTGTCCAACGGGCCCGTACCGGGATGGTGTTGATGAACAGGCCGACCATGTCCTGGATGCCGGGCACGTCCGCGTCACGGCCGGAGACGGTGGAGCCGAGGACGAGGTCCCGGCCGGGCAGGAGCCCGCCGAGGGTGACGGCCCAGGCGCTGTGCACGGCCACGCTCAGGGGGACGCCCGCCTCGCGGACGGCGGCGTCGGTGCCGGGCGCCGGCTCGGTCGCGGTGTCCGCGAAGCGGTCGGAGGGGGTGTGGCCCTCGGCGACGAGTGAGGGGCCGGGCAGTCCGGCGAGCTGTGCGCGCCAGACCCGGTCGCTCTCCTCCTCGTCGCGTCCGGCCAGCCAGCGCACGTAGTCGGTGAATCCGCCGGCCGGGTAGACGGTGCCCGGGGCGTGGTATTCGGCAAGCAGCGCGCGGAGCATCGGCGGTACCGACCAGCCGTCCGCGACGAGGTGGTGCACGGTCTGTACGAGGACCTCGCGGCCGGCGCCGGCGCGGACGAGCGTGAACCGCATCAAGGGGCCCGTGGCCAGGTCGAATCCGGTGCGGCGGTCCTCCTCGGCCAGCTCGCGGATCTCCTCGTCGGTCATGCCGGGGCGGTCGAGGGTGCGGAAGGGTGCCCGTACGCCGTTCTCCAGGACGGAGACCACGCGCCCGTCGGCGAGGGCGGTGAAGCGGGCGGCCAGGTTGGGGAAGAGGGCGAGGAGCCGGGTGGCCGCGGCGGCGAGCCGTTCGGGGTCCACCTCCCCGTCCAGGGTGAGGAGTTGCTGCTCCACGTAGCTGCCGGTGGAGTCGTCGTCGAAGACGGAGTGGAAGTACAGGCCCTCCTGGAGCGGGGTCAGCGGGAGGACATCGCGCAGGGCCGGCCCGTCGAGGGCGTCGACGTCCGCCTGGGTGAGCGGCACCAGGGGGAAGTCGCTGGGCGAGTGGCCGCCGCCGTCGAGTGCGGCCAGTCCGGTCAGGGCCTCGCGGAAGTAGCCGCCGAGGGTGGCGATGTCCTCGTCGGTGAAGAGGGTGTCGGGCCAGGAGACGGTGGTGACCAGCTCGTACCCGCCCGCGGTGGCGGGCTCGGCGATGGCGTTGAACTCCAGGGCGCGCGGCAGCCGCATGCGCGGGTCGCGCTTCTCCCCCAACTGGCCGGTGGTGCGGCAGAGTTCCCAGTCGGCGGTGGATCCGGCGTCGAAGCGGCCGAGGTAGTTGAAGAGCACCTGCGGCGGGGGTGTGTCGAAGCCGGCGCCGTGCAGGTGGCGCAGGGCGCCGTAGGGCAGGCCGTTGCCCGGGACCCGGGCCAGGTCCTCCTTGACGGCCTTGAGGGCGGCGGCCAGGTGGGCGGGGGCGGTGGGGTCGTCCGCGGGGCCGGGGTCCACGGTCACCGGGAAGAGGGTGGTGAACCAGCCGACGGTGCGCGAGAGTTCGGGCTCGACGCCGGTGGCGGCGGCCACGAGATGCGGTTCGCGGCCGTGGCCTTCGAGTTCGACGAGGGAATACGTCTGCTCGTGCCCGCGGTCGCGGCGCCACCGGGCGAGGGCCACGGCGAGCGCGGTCAGCAGCACGTCGTTGGCCCCGGCGTGGAAGCGCGCGGGGACCTCCCCGAGCAGGGCGGCCGTGGTGTCGGGGCCGACGGACACGGTGGTGGTCCGCTCGCGGGCCACGGTGTCCTCCGCGCTCAGGGGCCGCCGGCCCAGCGGGGCGTCGGGTGCGGGGAGCGGGCGCCGGAAGGAGGGGAGGTCGGCGTCGAAGGGGGTGCGTTCCAGTAACTGGGTCCAGCGCCGGAACGAGGTTCCGGTGGAAGGAAGTTCGACCGGCTCGTGCGCGGCGGAGCGCCGCCAGGCGGTGGCCAGGTCCTCCATGATGATCCGCCAGGACACCCCGTCGACCACGACATGGTGGGCGGCCAGGACCAGCTGCCGGGCGGCGCGGCGCCAGACGGCCCGCAGCATGACGCCGTCCTCCGGGTCCAGGCCCTCGGTGGCCAGGGCCACGCAGGCGTCGAGCGGGCCGGCGCTCTCCTGCCAGCAGGACCGGCCCCGCTCCCGCGCCCGGTCCGGGTCCTGCTCCGGGGGCGGGATCTCGAAGCTCCACCGGTCTCCGCGCACCAGCCGGGCCCGCAGCATGTCGTGCCGGGCGAGCAGCGCGCTCAGGATCCCGTCCAGGGCGTCCGGGGTGAGGTCGGCGGGGGTGTTGAGCACCACCGACTGCACGAAGCCGTCGACGTGGTCCGTGGTCTCCCCGAGCCAGCGCAGGACCGGGGATCCGGTGACGGAGCCGGTGGGGACGTCGCCGTGGTCCAGGGCCGCCGGGTCCTCGCGGCCGGCCACGGCCGCCAGGGCCCCGAGGACGCTGTGGTGGAAGATCTGGCGCGGGGTGACATGCAGTCCCACCTCGCGCAGGGCGCTGAGCAGGGAGATCGCCAGCAGGCTGTCGCCGCCGAGCTTGAAGAAGTCCTGGTCGGCGCCCACCTCGTCCAGCCGGAGCAGGGTGGCGACGGCCGTGCAGACGAGCCGTTCGTGCTCGGTGGCCGGGGCCCGCAGCGGGCCGGTCGTGGTGTCGGGCTCGGGGAGCGCGGCGCGGTCGAGCTTGCCGTTCGCGGTGAGGGGGAACTCCTTCATGACCACGACATGGGCGGGCACCATGTACTCCACCATGTGGGCGGCGGCCCAGGCGCGGACCTCCTCCGCCCGCAGGTCCTCGCTCCCGGCGGTGGGGATGACGTACCCCACCAGGTAGGTGCCTCCGGCCGTGTTGGTGCGGGCGACGACGCAGGTGTGGCGGACCTCGGGGTGCTCGGCTAGGCCGGCTTCGACGTCCTCGGTCTCCAGGCGCATACCGCGGATCTTGATCTGGTTGTCGGCGCGGCCGAGGAAGTCCAGGGAGCCGTCGGGGGCGTAGCGGGCCAGGTCGCCGGTGCGGTAGAGCCGGGATCCGTCGTCCGCGAAGGGGTTGGCGACGAAGCGGGAGGCGGTCAGGCCGGGGGCGCCCGCGTAGCCGCGGCCGAGGAGGAAACCGCCCACGTACAGCTCGCCGCCGACGCCGACGGGGACGGGGCGCAGGGCGTCGTCGAGTACGTACAGCTGGGTGTTGGGGTTGGCGCGGCCGATGGAGGTCGACAGGCGTTCGGCGGCGCCGCGGTAGATGACGTGGGAGACGCCGATGGTCGTCTCGGCGGGGCCGTAGCCGTGGTACATGGGTATGCCGAGCCGGGTGCGGAACCGTTCGTACAGCTCCGGGGTCAGCACCTCTCCGCCGCACCACACGTGCCGCAGGCTGTCCAGGCGTCCGGAGTCGCCCGCGATCTCCAGCAGGACGTCGAGCATGGACGAGACCAGGTAGGTGAAGGTGACCCCCTGTTCGGCGATGACGCTGAGCAGGTGGTGCGGGTCGCGTTCGCCGCCGGGGCGCAGGACGACCAGCCGGCCGCCGGAGACGAGTGGGAGGAAGATCTCGTTGATGGAGATGTCGAAGGACAGCGGGGCCTTGAACAGGGAGGCGTCGTCGGTGCCGAAGCCCAGGATCTCGCGGGACTGCCAGAGCAGGCGTTCGCTGATCGCCTCGTGCCGGATCATGGCGCCCTTGGGGCGGCCGGTGGAGCCGGAGGTGAAGATGACGTAGGCGAGGGCGGCGCCGGGCACGGTGACCGGGATGTCCTCGCCCGGGTCGGCGTCGAACGTCCAGGCGCCGAGGTCGACGGGGACGGCCTCGGGTTCGCCGGGGTCGTGCGCGCCGGAGCTGTTGAGCTGGAGGACGACCCCGGCGTCCTCGATGACGACGGCGCGGCGGGCGGCGGGCCACTGCGGGTCGAGCGGTACGAAGGCGGCCCCGGCCTGGAGCACGCCGAGCAGGCCGATCACCATCTCGGCGGAGCGGCCGAGAGAGATCCCGACGACCTGTTCGGCGGTGATCCCCCGGTCGAGCAGATGGCGGGCGAGCCGGCCGGACAGCTCGGCGGCCTGGCGGTAGGTCAGGGAACGGTGCTCGTCCACGACGGCGACCGCGTCGGGCCGGATACGGGCCTGCTCGCGGAACATCTCGACAACCGTCGGGCGGTCCCGCTCCGCGGTGGTGTCGTTCCAGCGGGCCAGGGCCGCGAGCCGGGCGGCCGGGTCGCCGGGGGCGATGGTGCCGAGAGGCCGGTCGGGGAAGTCCGCGAGGTCGTCGAGGGCGAGCTGTGCCTCGTCGGGGGCGACCCCCTCGGGGACGGTGATGCTGCGGTCGTCGGCGCCGACCTCCCAGCCGGTGTCCGCGGCGGCTCCGGCGCGTACGGCCGCGAGCACGTCGGTGAAGGGGGTGGCGGGGGTGAGCTCCAGGCCCTCGGGGCCGCGGCCGGTGGCCCAGTACGCCAGCCCGATCGAGCACGCCTCGGCGAGGGTCCGGTCTCCGTGGTCACCGGTTCTGCGGCGCATCCCGTCGAGGCGGGTGGGGGTAAGCCGCACGAGCCGAGCGGTCGGTTCCGTCATCGAAGACTCAACGCCCTTTCCAGATCAGCGGGTTGTCCAGCGGAATGCGGGGTGGCGCGGGGATGCGGGTGCTGCGGAGGTCCTGGAGTCGGTTCTGCCTAGCCGCCCTCGCGCCAAGCGCGCCACAGGCGCGCGTACCGGCCGCCCAGGGCGACCAGCGCCTCGTGGGTGCCCTGTTCGACGACGCGTCCGGCGTCCAGTACGGCGATCCGGTCGGCCGCCATCGCCTGCGTGAGCCGGTGGGCCACGAACAGGGTGGTCCGGCCGGCGCAGGCGGCGAGGACGGCCCGCTCCAGCTCGGCGGCGCCCTCGCTGCCCGCCTCGGCGGTGGACTCGTCGAGCACCACCACCGGGGTGCGGCCCAGCACCAGCCGGGCCAGGGCGATCTGGGCGACCTTGGTGACGTCCAGGCGTTCGCCGCCCTCACCGACGGCGGTCCGCAGGCCGTCGGGCAGGCCCTCGACCCATCCGTCGGCGCCGACCGTGCGCAGGGCGTCGGTCAGTTCGGCGTCGGTGGCCTCGGGGGCGGCCAGCCGCAGGTCGTCCGCGAGCGGGCCGGAGAACACATGGGTCTCCTGGGTCAGGATGCTCACCATCTCCCGTGCCCCGGCCTCGTCCAGGTCCGCGAGGTCGTGCGGGCCGACGCGGACGGATCCGGCCTGCGGGGTGCCGATACCGGCGATGAGGGCCGCGAGGGTGGACTTCCCGGCGCCGGTGGCCCCGACGAGGGCGAGGGAGCCGCCCGCCGGGATCATCAGGTCCACGTCGTGCAGGACCGGTTCGTCGGTGTCCGGGTAGGCGAAGGTGAGGCCCTTCACGGTCACCGGGTACGGGGTCGTCCCGGCCGGCGGCTCGCCCGCCGGGGTGCCCACCAGGCGGTCCTCCGCGGCCTCGCCCAGCACCCCGACCAGCCGGGTCAGGCTGGCGCCGGACTTCTGCGCCTCGTCGAAGGTGAACATGATGGAGCCGAGCGGGGTGAACAGCCGGTGGAACAGCAGCGGGGCCGCGGAGACCTCGCCGAGGGTGGCGGCGTCCGCTTCGAGCAGGGCGTATCCCACCAGGATGATCAGGACCAGCCCGATGAACTCGGCCCGGTTCTCCCGGCCGACGAACCGGCCGAAGAGCCGGAACACCTCGATGCCCAGCTCGCGTACCCGCCAGGACTCCGTGGTGACCTTGTCGCGGACGGCGCCTTCGAGGCGGTAGGCGCGGACCGTGTCGATTCCGTTGAGGCCGCTGATCAGGGCCTGCGCGCGGTCCGCCTGGACGGCGCGCTGCCTGCGGTAGAGCGGGGCGGAGCGCGGCAGGTACCAGCGCAGGGCGAGGGCGTAGGCGGGCAGGGCGCCGGCGCCGGCCAGGCCGAGGCGCCAGTCCAGGCCGAACATGCCGAGGGTGGCGATGACGACGAGCACGCCCGCCGAGAACACGGTGGGGACGGCCGTGCGGATGCCCCGGGACAGCACGGCGACGTCGTCACCGACCCGGGAGAGTACGTCGCCCCGCCCGACCTGCTCGACGCGCGCGCTCGGCATGCCGAGCACCGCGCGGACGGCGCCTTCGCGCAGCCGGGCGAGCAGGTCCGCGCCGAGCCGTCCGACCAGGTAGGTGGACAGGGCGGTGGCCGCCGCGCCGAGGAGCGCGGCGGCCACCATCAGGATCCCGGTGCTGACCAGGACGGAGCGGGGGCCGCCCGCGACCACCGCGTCCACGACCCGGCCGAGCAGGAGCAGCGGCAGGACCTGGAGTGCCGCCCCGCCGATCGTCGTCAGCACGGTGGCGGACGTCAGCCAGGGCACTTCGCGGCAGTGTGCCGCGACCCAGCGGGCGGCCTCGCGTCCGGTGGTCGTGCGCAGGGTGGACGTCGGCGGGGCGACGCGCGTGTCGGCGGTGCTCACACCTAACCGGCCGACTTGACGAGCTCGTCGACGGCGTAGGGCAGGGAGAGCAGGGTGCCCTGGGACATGGCGGCGCCGACGGCGGGACCCTCGCTGTCCAGGAGGTAGGAGACCTTGCCGTTCTTCACCGCGTTCAGGTTGGTGAAGAGTTCGAACTTCTTGAGGGACTCCTGGTCGGCCTTGTCGGCGACGACGAAGATGCGGTCGACGTCGACGAGGTCCATGCGCTCGGGCGAGAGCGTGGTGTAGAACTTGCCGTCCGCGATCTTGTCGATCTCGGTCTGGCCCTTGTAGCCGATGCCGGTGATGAGGCGGCCGCGTACGTCGGTGGTGGTGAAGGGGGCGACGGAGTCCTTGTACCAGGAGAGCGCGACGGCGGTCTGGTTGGCGAAGTCCGGGTGCGCCTTCTTGGCCGCGTCCATCTTGTCCTGGATGCCCTTGACCAGCTCGGCGCCCTTGGCCTCCTGGCCGAGCGCCTTGGAGATGTGCAGGGCGTTGTCCTGCCAGGGGGCGCTGAACGGCTCCTTCTCGGCCTTGGTCCGGCCGACGGTCGGGGCGATCTTGGAGAGCTTGTCGTAGGCGGCCTGGTCGATCTCGGAGTACACCGCGATGATCAGGTCGGGGCGCAGGGCGGCGATCTTCTCGTAGTTGGGGCCGGTGTCGCCGTTGTTCATGACGACCTCGGGGCGGGTGTCCCCCCACTTGTCCTTGGTCCAGGGCCACTGGGTGTTGATGTCGGGGGAGGTGCCGGGCGGGTTCGGGTACTGGTCGACCATGCCGACGGGCTTGATGCCGAGGGCCAGGATGGCCTGGTCGTCGGTGTATCCGACGGAGACGACCCGCTGGGGGGCCTTGGCCACCTTGGTGGTGCCGAAGGCGTGCTCGACGGTGGCGGGGAAGGTACCGGCCGCTCCGGTCGTGCCGCCGTCGCTCTTCTTGTCCGCCTGGTCCGTGGAACCGGAACCGCAGCCGGCGAGAAGGCCGGCCCCGAGGGCGGCGGCGGACAGTGCCGCCGCCACTCGCCGCCGGGAGTTCGTACGTACCGTGTGCCGGAGAAGCATCCGCAATCCCTTGCTTTCGTGGCATCCATTGCCGTTCCCGCCCGAGGGCAGGCAAACCCTATCGCGCCGAAGTGAGGCTAGCCTAGCCTTACTTCCGACGTAACTTTGTACGCTCAGCCGAGGTGGACGTGGGTGCGGCCGATCGGGACGATCAGCGGCCGGTCCCCCACCGGGTCCTCGATGACCTTGGCGCGCAACCCGAAGGCGTCCTCCAGCAGTTCGGCCGTGATCACGTCCCGGGGGTGCCCCTGGGCCAGGATCGCGCCCGCCTTCATGACGACGAGGTTGTCGCTGTAGCGGGTGGCCAGGTTCAGGTCGTGGAGGACCATCACCACGGTGCAGCCCGACTCGTGCAGATCGTCCACCAGGTCGAGCACGTCGATGGCGTGCGCCAGGTCCAGGTAGGTGGTGGGCTCGTCGAGCAGCAGCAGATCGGTGCCCTGGGCCAGGGTCATCGAGATCCACACCCGCTGGCGCTGCCCGCCGGAGAGAGCGTCCACCGGCCGGTCGGCCAGATCCGCGACCCCGGTCATCTCCAGGGCCCGTTCCACCACGGCGGCGTCGTCGGAGGACCACTGGCGCAGCCAGCTCTGGTGCGGATGGCGGCCGCGCGCGACCAGGTCGGCCACGGTGAGGCCGTCGGGTGCCACGGGTGTCTGCGGCAGCAGGCCGAGCTTCTTGGCCACGTCCCGGGTCCGGAGCGTGGCGATGTCGTCCCCGTCCAGCACGACCTGGCCCTTGCTCGGTTTGAGCAGCCGGGAGAGGGTCCGCAGCAGGGTGGACTTCCCGCAGCCGTTGGAGCCGATGATCGTGGTGATCACCCCAGGCGGGATCTCCACGTGGAGGTCGTCCATGACGCTGCGGCCGCCGTACCCGACGGTGACGCCTCTCGCCGCGAGGCGTGCGGTGCCGGTGGTCCCGGCTCCGGTCCCGACGATGTGCTGAACGGCCACAGGTCCCCCCGGTGTTGGCGTGCGGCGAGGCACGGGAGCCTGACGCACGAGGTATGAGGTGTGAGGTAGGAGAGTTGAGGTGTGAGGTCGCGGGGCGGGGCGGTCAGCGCAGGTTCGCCCGGACCAGCAGGTAGATGAGGAAGGGGCCGCCGATCGCGGCGGTGATCACACCGACCGGGAGGGTGACCGGCAGTGCCGTACGGGCGATCAGGTCCGCGCCGAGCAGCAGCAGCGCCCCGACCATGCCCGAGGCAACCATCGGCGGCGTCGGGCATTTCGCCAGCCGCATCGCCACCTGCGGCGCCACCAGGGCGACGAAGGGCACCGGCCCGGCGGCGCTCACGGCCACACCGGCCAGCAGCACGGCGCAGAGCAGCAGCACCGCCCGTACGGCCGTGTAGCGGACGCCGAGGCCGGCGGCCACCTCGTCCCCGAGGTGCATGGGTTTGAACTGGAAGGCGGCGGCGGCCACGACGACCACGAGCACGGCCGTGCACCACAGCGCGACGGTGACATCGTTCCAGGAGCGGTTGTCCAGCGAGCCGATCAGCCACGCCTGCGCGCGGGCCACGTCCCGGATGTCGGCCTGGACCAGCAGCCAGGCCGTGACGGCCTCCATCACGGCGCTCACCGAGATGCCGATGAGGATCAGCCGGAAGCCGTCGATCCCGCGCCGCCACGCCAGGAAGTAGACGAGCAGGCCCGTCCCGAGACCACCCGCGAGGGCGGCGCCCGACAGGCCCACGGAGTTGACGACGGCGGCGGCCGCCCCGCCGGAGACCGTCACCAGGAAGACGGCGACCGCGCCGGCGCCTCCGGTGATCCCGAGGATGTCCGGGCTGGCCAGCGGATTGCGGGCGACGGACTGGGTGATGGCCCCGGACAGACCGAGCGCGATACCGACGACCAGTCCGGCGAGGGCGCGTGGCATCCGCAGGTCCATGATCACGAACTGGTCGACCTGCTCGCCGCCGCCCAGGACCGTGGCGATCACCCGGGACAGGCCGATGGGGAACTCCCCCACCCCGATGGACAGGCAGAACAGCAGGAAGGCCGCCGCCGCGAGCAGCAGGGTGACGGCCGCCGGCCACGGCCGCCATACGAACGACACCCGGCCGAGCCGTACGCCCGGTGCCACCCCCGCCTTCGCCGGGCTCGCCGTGCGCGCCTCGTCCGGCCCGATGGCCGTCTTCATCTCGACCCCGCTCATGCGTTCTTGAACTTTCCGCGCCAGACCAGCACCGCGAAGAAGGGGGCGCCGAGCAGGGCCACCACCACCCCCGCGTCCAGCTCGCCCGGCCGTACCAGCAGGCGTCCGGCGATATCGCAGACCAGCAGGACGACCGCGCCGAGCAGGCCCGCGTACGGGACCAGCCAGCGGTAGTCCGGCCCGGTCAGGTAGCGGGCGACATGGGCCACCATCAGGCCGAGGAAGGCGATGGGCCCGCACGCCGCCGTCGCCGCGCCCGCGAGCAGGGTGATGGCGACGATGCCGACGGCGCGGGTCAGCGCGATGTTCACGCCGAGCCCGCGGGCCACGTCGTCGCCGAGGTTGAGCAGGTTGACGGCGGGCAGTGTGGTCAGCGCCAGCAGCAGCCCGGCCCCGACGAAGCCGGCCACGGGCCAGATGACGCCGAAGCCGACGCCGGCCACGGAGCCCGCGTTCCAGAAGCGCAGCGCGTTCAGCGACGCCTGGTCGGACAGGGCGACGGCGGTGGTCATGGCCGCGAGGAACACGGTGACCCCCTGCCCGGCCAGGGCGAGCGTCAGCGGATTGCCGGCGCCCCGCCCGATGCTCGCCAGCCCGAACACGAAGACACCGGCGACCGCCGCGCCGAGGAAGGCGAACCAGACGTACTGGAAGGGATCCGCGAGCCCGAACACGGCGATGACCGTCACCACCGCGAACGAGGCCCCCGCGTTGACGCCGAGCAGGCCGGTGTCCGCGATCGGGTTGCGGGTGTAGCCCTGGATGAGGGCGCCGCCGACGCCCAGGGCCACCCCCGCCACGACCGCGAGCACCGTACGGGGCACGCGCACCGTCTGCACGATGAGTCTGATGTCGGTGAGCCGCTGGTCCGGTTCGGGCGCGGCGGTCAGCCCGTGCCACACCTCTCCGGGGGTCAGTGCGCGGGCGCCGACGGCCAACGACACCACCACCGCGCCCACAAGGAGGGCGAGGAGCGTGAGTGAACCCACAACTCGCCGCCGACGGAGCGCTGTTGTGCCCTGGGGCACGGGGCGCTCGACTGCAATCGTGCCCATGTCGCTGTACGTTACCCTTCGATCCCCCGGTGGAAGCACGCTCGGCGGAACTGCCGCCGCGAGCGGCTAGCGTGCGCTGTGCCCCGTACCGTCGGCCACGGTACGGACCTCGTCGGCGTCGGATTTGAGGCCGCGGCCGACGAGCGAGTCCAGGATCTCCCCGACCCTGACGGCGGTGTTGGACAGCAGGGACGAGGTGATGCCGTGCGTGTGCTCGGTCCCGCCCTGCACGTAGATGCCGCAGCGTAATCCGGGGTCGGTGGCGATGCGGTAGTCGCGCTCGAAGCGGACGCGGCCCTCGGCGTCGCGCAGGCAGCGCTCGGCGACGTCCCCGAGCAGGCCGAGGGGGTCGGCGGGGCGGTAGCCGGTGGCGAAGACCACGACGTCGGCGTCGAGGGGGGTCTCCTCGCCGGTGACGAGGGACTGCACGGTGGTGTGGACCGTGCCCTGCGCCTCGCGGACGCCGGTCAGGCGGGAGACGTTGAGGAAGCGGAGCCGTTCGGTGCCGAGCACCTTCTCCTGGTACATCTGCCGGTACAGGTCGTCGATCAGGTCGATGTCGACCACGGAGTAGTTGGTGTTGCCGTGGTAGTCCATCAGCCGGCGTTTGACGTCCTCCGGGGCGGCGAAGAACTCGCCCACCGCCTCCGGGTCGAAGATCCGGTTGGCGAAGCTGCTGTCGTCGGCGGGGCTGTAGCCGTAGCGGGAGAAGACGGCGCAGACCTCGGCCCGCGGGAAGCGGCGGTGCAGATAGGCGACGTTCTCGGCGGCGCTCTGCCCGGCCCCGACGACGACGAACCGGGAGGGTGATGTGCCGCCCAGGGCCTCGACCTTGGTGAGCAGGTCGCAGTTGTGCCAGACGCGGTCGGTGCGTTCGACGCCGTCCGGCATGAGGGGGCGCAGCCCGGTGCCTATGACGAGGTTGCGGGCGCGGTGGAGGGCCAGCCCCTCCCCCGAGCGGACGGTGACGTCCAGGTACTCGACCGCGCCGTCCTGGACGACCGGTGTGATGCCGACGACCTCGTGGCCGTAGGAGACCATGTCGTCGACCTTGCCGGCGGCCCACTCGAAGTAGTCGTGGAACTCGACCCGCAGGGGGAAGAGGTTCTTGTGGTTGATGAAGTCGACCAGCCGTCCCCTGCTCTTGAGGTAGCACAGGAAGCTGTAGTCGCTGGCCGGGTTGCGGAGGGTCACGAGGTCCTTGAGGAAGGACACCTGCATGGTGGCGTCGTCGATGAGCATTCCGCGGTGCCAGCCGAAGCGCGGTTGCTGCTCGAAGAACTGGGCGGTGATCACCTCCTGCCGGCCGACACGTGCGTTGTACTCGCTGACCGCGATCGCCATGGCCACGTTGGACGGCCCGAAGCCGATGCCAATCAGATCGTGGACCACCGGGGCGTCGCCAGGACGAGCCTGTGCCATGTCACTCCCATCGTGCGGGGGGCAGCCGCCGCGCCGGGCGGGCGCGCGGCGGTCGGTCGGGCATCGGGAAGCGTGGGGCCGGCGAACCGGGGAAGGGGAAAGGGGGATGCCCGGAAACCGGGCACGCCGACGGAGCCGGCACCCGGAACTTAGGCAAGGCTAAGCTGATTTCGCGGTGGCTGTCGATAGACAAAACGGACAGGCACCTGCGGAACCACCTCCTCCATGGCCCAACTCTCGTACAAACAGGCGGCATTGCGGAGTAAGGCAAGCCTTGCTTTACTCACTTTCATCCAGCCCCCTGCTTCGAGGAGGAAGCCCATGCGGGTCGTCATGTTCGGTTACCAGACCTGGGGGCACCGCACCCTTCAAGCCCTCCTGGAGTCCGAGCACGACGTGGTGCTGGTCGTGACGCACCCCAGGAGCGAGCACGTCTACGAGAAGATCTGGAGCGACTCGGTGGCGGACCTCGCCGAGGAGCACGGCGTCCCGGTGATCCTGCGCAACCGCCCGGACGACGACGAGCTGTTCGAACGGCTCAAGGACGCCGACCCGGACATCATCGTCGCCAACAACTGGCGTACGTGGCTCCCACCGCGCGTCTTCGGCCTGCCGCGGCACGGCACGCTCAACGTCCACGACTCCCTGCTGCCGAAGTACGCCGGCTTCTCGCCGCTGATCTGGGCGCTGATCAACGGCGAGACGGAGGTCGGTGTCACCGCGCACCTGATGAACGAGGAGCTGGACGCCGGCGACATCGTCCGCCAGGAGGCCGTCCCGGTGGGCCCGGCGGACACCGCCACCGACCTCTTCCACCGGACGGTCGACCTGATCGGCCCGGTGACGGTCGGCGCGCTCGACCTGATCGCGTCGGGCCGCACGGACTTCGTCCGGCAGGACCGGAGCGAGGCCAGCTTCTTCCACAAACGGTCCGTCGAGGACAGCCGCATCGACTGGACCTGGCCCGCCGAGGACCTGGACCGTCTGGTCCGGGCCCAGTCCGAGCCGTATCCGAGCGCCTTCACCTTCCACAAGGGCCGGCGGCTGGAGGTCCTGTCCGCCCGCGTCTCGCAGGGCCGCTACGGAGGCACCCCCGGCCGCATCTTCTACCGCGAGGGGGAGGGCGTGGTGATCGTCGCGGGCGCCGACGCCCGCACGGGCCGCAACCACGGCCTGGCCATCACCCGCATCCGCACGGAGGACGGCCGCGAGCTCCCGGCGGCGGAGTACTTCACCGCGATGGGCGGCTACCTCACCACCCACCCCTGACCACCCTGGGCGTGGCCGGGGCCGAGGGAGGGCTTCCGGTCACGCCGTGGACCGTGCGGATCCGCGCAGGCGGCCGTATCAGTGGAAGAGCATGGACGCGTCCCCCGCCGGGGTGGTCACCGAGCCCGGACACAGGAAGCTGCCCGAGGTCTTGGTGGCGGTGAAGGCGCGGTTCACGTACGTGCGGGTCGTCGTGTCCCGGTCCCACACGAGGTTCGTCGCCTTGTAGCGGCAGGAGATGAAGCTCTGCTTGCCGGTGATGTCGATCAGGTCGGTGCGTGCCGTCCCGGCGGCGTCGTCGAAGGTGAACGCGGGATTGTTGTTGAGGGTGGCGGTGATGCCTCCGCCGCAGGCCAGGTTGCCGCCGGGCGCGTTGACCGTCGTACGGTCCACCGTCAGCGCGCTCGGGGGTGCCGCGCTCGTGGACGCGTTGCTCCAGCTGCAGCTGTTGCCGGCGACCACCATCACGCCGTCGGCCTTCTGGTCGGCGGCGCTCGCGGCGGCGCTCTGCGCGAGGGCGGTGCCGGTGCCGGCGAAGGCGGCCGCGAGGGCCAGGGCCGCGGCGGCGGCGATCCGCGCCGGGCGCGTGCCGTGAGGGGTGGGGGTGCTGGGGACGATGTGCCTCATGGTTCGCTCCTCCATGCCACGTACGGGTGGGGGTGGACGAGGCGCTGAGCCTCACCAGGGGGTGCGGAGTGCGTGCCCGGAGAGTCCCACAGCCGCCGTGAACTGTCAGGAGCATGTCAGCTCGCTCCCAGAATTTGGCCGGAATTACCGTCCAGTAGGCCCATGGCCTCCCCACCGGGTCCGCCCCCGCCGGGGCGCGCACAATGAGTGGAGACCTCGACCGAAGGGGGTGCCATGCCGCCCGAGCAGCCCGGAGGCACGGACAGCCCCGGTCCGATCCGCTCCGAGCCGGGATCCCTGCTGGGCCATGTGCCCGTCGCCGTCTTCGGCGTGGACGAGGAGGAACGCCTCCGCTACTGGGGGCCGGGCGCCCGCCACCTCTTCGGCTACGAGGCCGAGGAGGTACTGTCCCGCCCCGCCTCGCTGCTCTTCCCCGACTCCGCACCCGGCGCGCCCGGCCCCGCCGCCCGGCTGCTGGAGCGCGGCCGCACCCTCGGCTACTGGCGCGCCCGGCTGCCCGCCCGGCACCGCGACACCGGCGTCTTCGACTGCGGCTTCCGCGTCTTCCCGGTGGCCGGCACCTCCGGCGACTCCGTGGTCATGGGCCTGGCCAGCCGGGGCGACGAGCTCGACCGGGTCAAGACGAACCTGGTCTTCCTCGACGCCCTCTTCGAGACCTGCCCGATCGGCCTGGTCATGCTGGACGAGGAGCTGCGCTACGTGCACCTCAACCAGGTCCTGGCCGATATGGACGGCCTCCCCGTCCGCGACCACCTCGGCCGCCGCATGACCGAGATCATGCTCACCTCCGACGGCGGCGAGTACGAGCGCATGCTGCGCGCCGTCGCGCGGGACGGCAAGCCCCTGGTCGGCGCCCTGGTCGGGCTGCGCACCCCGGGCCGACCCGACCGCGACCAGGTCCGCTCGGTCAGTTTCTTCCCGCTCAGCGGAACCGGCGACACCCGCACCGGTGTGGGCGGCCTCCTCGTCGACGTCACCGACCGCGAACAGGCCCTGCTGGAAGCCACGGCCGCCCGGCAGCGGCTGGACCTGCTGGACCGGGCCGCGGCCCGGATCGGCACCACCCTCGACCTCCAGGTCACCGCGCGCGAACTGGTCGACGCCGTGGTCCCGGAGTTCTGCGACGCCGCCGTGGTGGAACTGCTCGACTGGATCGACGAGACCGAGCCCTTCGACCCGGAGCTGCCCCTGCTCACCCGCCGCATCGCGGCCCGTACGACGCTGCCGCCGCCCGGACCCGAGCTCGTGGGCGGCCGCGAGCTGATCACCTACCCGCCCGGCTCGGGCATCCACCAGATGCTCGGCACGGGCCGCCCGCTGCACGTCGTCGTGGACGAGGGCTTCGCCACCCGGACCGCCGCCCACCAGCGCCGGGCCCGGCTGCTGCTCGACAGCGGACTGCGGTGCCTCGTCATCGCCCCGCTCGTCGCCCGCGGCACCGTCCAGGGCATCACCATGTTCGGCCGGGCCGACGGCCGCCCGGCCTTCACCGAGGAGGACGGCACCCTCGCCGGCGAGCTGGCCTCCCGCGCCGCGCTCTGCCTGGACAACGCCCGCCTCTACGGCCGGGTCCAGGACATCTCCCTCACCCTCCAGCGCGCCCTGCTGCCCAGCGCCATCACCTCCGGCGCCCGGGTGGCCGTCGCCCACCGCTACCTCCCGGGCAGCCGGATCACCGAGGTCGGCGGCGACTGGTACGACGTGATCAGCCTGCCGGACGAGCGCGTGGCCCTGGTCGTCGGCGACGTCATGGGGCACGGCGTACCGGCCGCCGCCTCGATGGGCCGGCTGCGCATCACCGCCAAGGCCCTGGCCACCCATGTCCCCGACCCGGCCGTACTGCTCGCGGAGCTCGACCGGTGCGCGCGGGAGGCGGGCATCGAACTGGCCACCTGCCTGTACCTCGTCCACGACCCCCGCACCGGCCGCGCCCGCATCGCCAACGCCGGCCACCCGCCCGCCCTGATCCGCCACCCCGACGGCACGGTGGCGACGGCGGGCGAGGGGCTGGGAATCCCGCTCGGGGTGGGCGGCGTACCGTTCCGCTCGGTGGACGTGGATCTGCCCGAGGGCGCGGTCGTGGCCCTCTACACGGACGGCCTGGTCGAGTCCCGCGGCGAGGACATCGACTCGGGGATCGACGCGCTGCGCGAGCGGGTCCGTACGGTGACCGGGCCGCTGGAGGAGAACGCCGACCGCATCCTCACGGACCTGCTGCCGGACGGCGCCTCCGACGACACCGTCCTGGTCCTGGCCCGCATCCTTCCGGCCGGGTGACTCCGGGGGGCCGACGGGTCTCAGCGGGCCCCGGTGGTACGGGCTGGCGGCCACCCCGCGGTCCTGGATCCGGGTCCCGGGCACATCGTCGGTGGTGCCCTCGTACGGTTCCACGCGCAGCCCCGACACCCCGGCGGCCGGGATCGACAGCAGCGAGGCCCGCGGCCCGGAGGCGGGCGCCGGGGCGGGGGAAGCGACGGCCGGTGACGCGGCCGGGGGGACCGTCACGGGCGCGGAGGTCCGTGGCGCGGGCGCCTTCGGGGCAGCGGCTCGGGGGGCGGCCGACGAGGGCGCGCAGGCCGCGAGCAGAACGGTCACGGCTCCGGCCAGCACGGCGGGCACGGCACGGGGCGGGAACGGCAGAGGCATGGCGGGTTCCGTGTCGGTCGGTCGTCCGGGCCCGGCGGCAGGGGGCGGCCCGGTACGCCCGGCCAGGGTGACATAGGGAGCAAGACCGCCATAAGGGTCCGGTTCTGTGAGCTGCCGCTCAGGCGATGGCGGCGGACCTGCCCGGAGTAGCGACGGCGTGGCGTGCGGCGGCCCGTGGACACCGCACCCCACCATCGACAGGTGACGGCCGCGACGGCCGGCACCCGCGGCGCGAAGCCCCCGACCCCGAGCCACGGGACCTCGCGCCGCCCCAGCCTGCGCGTCCGCGCCCTACTTGAGGCCGATCTCCTCGCACGCCGCCTTGAGCCGGTCGGTGCAGATCTCGTCCACCGTGTAGACGCCGTCGTCGACCACCGTCGACTTGATGTTGCTCTTGGTCAGCACCACGCCGGGCACGAGCACCGAGGGCACGCGCTTGGTGGTCGGGCTGTCGACCAGCTCGTTGATGACGCCGTCGATCTTCTTGCCCTTGGCGAGGGCCACGGCCATCTCGGCCGCCGCGGCGGCCTCGGGCGCGTACCTCTTGTAGACGCTCATGAACTGCTCGCCCGCGACGATGCGCTGCACCCCGGCGAGTTCGGCGTCCTGGCCGGTGACCGGGGGCAGGCTGGTGACACCGGCCGCCTTGAGGGCCGCGATGATGCCGCCCGCCATGCCGTCGTTGGCCGAGTAGACGCCCACGATCCGGCTCTTGCCGAGCGCAGAGAGCGCGGAGGCCATATTGGTGTTGGCGTTCTCCGGCTTCCAGTCGACGGTGTCGTACTCCTTGCCGACGGTCACCTTGCCGTCGAGGACGCCGTGCGCGGCGGCCTTGAACTGCTTGGCGTTCGGGTCGGTGACCGAACCGTTCATCATCACGATCTGGCCGCTGTTGGCCTTGTCGCCCAGCGCGTCGAGCAGTGCCTTGGCCTGGAGCTGGCCGACGTCCTCGTTGTCGAAGGAGGTGTAGGCGTCGATCGGGCCCTCGGCGAGGCGGTCGTAGGCCACGACGGGGATCTTGGCCTCCTTCGCCTTGGCGATCGCGCCCGCGACGGCCTTGGAATCCACCGCGTCGATGATCAGTACGTCCACCTTTTTGGCGATCATCGCGGCGATCTGCGAATTCTGGGCGCCCGCGTCCTGCTTGGCGTTGGCGTAGAGGACCTGACCCTTTCCGCGCGTGAGTTTGCCGACTTCCTTTTCGATCAGAGGCTTGTCGAACTTCTCGTAGCGGGCGGTCTGGTCCTCGGGAAGGAGCAGACCGACCTTGATCGCGTCACCCTTGCCGGAACCGTCCCCTTCGGAGCCGTCGCCGCCGCAGGCGGCGAGCGAGGCGGCGGCCACGGCGGAAGCGGTGACGGATATGACGACACGCCTCAGATGCGCGTTCACGATGTAAACCTCCCTGACGAGGCCGTGTCCTTGCGGCCGAGGTAGAGGCAGTCAACTGGGCAGTGACGTCTTCGTCAAGAAGTGAATTGTTAACGGGATGGCAACGTTGCCATCGCAGACCGTACATGCGCAATTCGGTGGTTCATCTCCCATTTCCCCACCAAATCGACTGCCTTTGAACTTCAACTCCTGAAAGAACAAAGGCAATCGGAAAAGGGCGTTCCGCCACGGTGGTGAGGTCCCGGCGGCCGGGTGTGTCGATGACGACACACGAGGCTTCCGTCCGGCACGGTGGGCGCGGTCGGCGGCCGTTCCCACCAGGCGGCCGCTCAGCGCGCGCGGGAGGTTCGTATGACCGGGACCGGCAGTCGCCCGACCAGCCGTCGCACGCTCCTGCTCGCCGCCGGCTCGGCCGGGGTGGCGGCCCTCACGGCGGGCTGCGCGGGGGCGGGGCGGACGGCGCTCCCGGCACCGGCGGATCCGCCCACGAACCCACCGTCGCCCGGTACGGCCTCCTCCCCGTCCTGCGTCCTCACCCTGGAGTCGGGAGCCGGTCCGTACTACCTCGACCTGGACCGGGTCCGCTCCGACATCACGGAGGGCGTGGCCGGCGTACCGTTCCGGCTGGACCTGACAGTGGTGGGGGCCTCGGCGGGCTGCCGGCCCGTCGCGAACGCGGCCGTCGACCTCTGGCACGCGGACCCCTCGGGCACCTACTCCACGGGCGGCGCCACCTTCCTGCGCGGCACGCAGCTCACCGACGCCGCCGGGCGCTGCACGTTCCGGACGATCGTCCCCGGCTGGTACGCGGGGCTGGCCCCGCACTTCCACTTCAAGGTGCGCCCGGACGGCCGGACCGGGACGACCTCGCAGTTCTTCCTCCCCGAGGACCTGCTGCTCAGGGTGTACGCCCGGCCGCCCTACAACCGCCGCAAGGCGCCGAAGCACCCCAACGCCCGCGACGACCGCTACCGCGCCGCGGGAGCCGCGACCACCCTGTCCCCGGCTCCCGAAGCCGACGGCTACCGCGCCGCATACACGATCGGCCTCGCCTGACCCGCGCGCCGGGGCGCGGCTACATGTCCGCGAGGACCGCGAGCGCGGCGACGGTGATGTCCTCGCCGGGGCAGCGGTGACCCCGCGCCGGATCCCCGCCGGCCTGCGGGACGAGGAGGTCCAGGGGGGCGCGCGTCCCGTCCGGGTGCGTGAAGCGGGACGGGCCGAAGCGGTACGGGTCCTCCCAGAGGGCGGGATCGTGGTTCTGGCCGTACAGGTGGGTCGCCCGACACGGCAGGTGCCCGTCCCGCACTGGTTCTGAGCATCACGGAGCCCGGCCAGCTCGCGTACGAGGCGTGCGAGGCAGGCTGCGCCGCCGCTGCGGAGTGCGGTCGCGCACAGCGTGATCACCGCCACGGACCCGTAGCGGTGGACTTGGACGGCGTACGCCCTCACATCGGGCTCCCCCTCGTGCGGGGTACCAGAACCGGGACGGTCCCTCCCCCTCGCGACGGAGCTCGCGCGGCTCGACCACGAGATGCCCGAGCAGGACCTCCGTCTCCCGCTGTCCCGCATGCCGACGCGCCCGCGCAGCGCGTTTCGAGCTGCGCCCGAGGTGACCTGGCGGGGCGCCCGGGAAGCGCGGCGCGCCCCGCTCAGCTCGCCGGGTCCTTGAGCTCCCGGCACAGGTCCAGGAGGGCGTTGGAGACCGCCTCCGTCGGCGCCGGGTGGATCCACAGCGGGGTCCGCGCGAGGTCGCCGGCCGTGATGCCGCAGCTCATGGCGACCACCAGCGGCTGGATCAGGCTCGCGGCCTGCGGGCCCAGGATGTGGGCGCCGAGCAGCCGTCCGGTGCGGCGGTCCGCGAGCACCTTGCAGAAGCCGGTGCCGTCCTCCAGGGCCCAGCCGTAGGCGGTGTCCGCGAAGCGTCGCACGGCGACCGCGTAGTCGAGCCCGTCCTCCCGGCACTGCCGTTCGGTGCGGCCGGCCTGCGCGATCTGGGGGCGGGTGAACACCCCGGCGGGTACGGCCTCGTAGGAGGTGCGGAGCTGGTCGCCGGGGTGCAGCAGGTTGTGCGCCACCACCTCGGCCTCGCGGTTCGCCACATGCTTGAGCGGGAAGGCGGTGCTGACGTCACCGAGGGCGAAGACGCCCTCGGCGCTGGTCCGCTGGCAGGGGTCCACGGCCACCCGGCCGTCCTCGTGCAGGTCGATCCCGCCGCGCCCGGCGTCGATCCGGTCGCTGTTCGGGGTGCGGCCCACCGCCACGAGCAGGGTGTCCGCCTCCACGGTGCTGCCGTCGTCCAGGACCAGACGCAGCCGCCCCGGCTCGCCTTCGACGCGGGTGAGCGCCGTGCCCGTCCGTACGTCGTACCGCTCGGCCGCGACCGCGGTGTACGCGGCGGACACCGCCTCGTCCTGCGCGGAGAGCAGGACCTCCTCCTGCTCGATGACCGTGATGCGGCTGCCCGCCGCGTGGAAGACGTGTGCCAGCTCGGCGGCGACATAGCCGCCGCCGAGCACTGCGAGGTGCCGGGGCGGCCGGTCCAGGCGCATCACCGTGTCGGAGGTCTCGTACGGCAGCCCGGAATCCCGTACCGGAGGGGGTACGGACGGGCGGCTGCCGACGGCGACGACCACCTGTTCGCCGCGGACGGTGACGGCGTCCGCGCCGCTGCCGACCGTCAGGGTCCGGTCGCCGGTGAAGCGGGCGTGCCCGGTGAGCACGTCGATGTTCGCGGCGTCCCGGCGGCCCTGCTCCCCCTCAGCGGCCTCCCGGTCCAGTCGGCCGAAGACCCGGTCCCGTACGGCGGTCCAGTCGACGCCGGTCAGCCGGGCGTCGACGCCGAAGCGGCCCGCCTCGCGGATCCCGTCGACGAGGTCGGCCACGTGGACGAGCATCTTGCTGGGGATGCAGCCGCGGTTCAGGCAGGTGCCGCCGAAGGGGCCCTCCTCGACGATGGCCACGCTCAGGTCGGAGAAGCGTGCGTCCACGAGGGCGTTGCCGGAGCCGGCCCCGACGATCACGAGGTCATAGGTGCGCATGCGGCGCAACGTACCCCCGGCCCGGGACTCCATCCGCGAACGGCGCGCGGCCGGTGGGGAGGGCCGGCGCGCGGCAGGCGGAGGGCCGGCGGTGGGGGCGGCCAGGGGCCCGCGCCTACAGCCAGCCGTTGCGGCGGAAGGCCCGGTAGAGGCCGCCCGCGGCGAGCGCCATCAGGCCGACGGCGAGCGGGTAGCCGTACGTCCACCCCAGTTCGGGCATGTGCGTGAAGTTCATGCCGTACACGCCCGCGACCATCGTGGGCACGGCGAAGATCGCCGCCCAGGCGGAGATGCGCCGCATGTCGTCGTTCTGCCAGGTGCCCACGCGGGCCTGCTGGGCGCCGAGGACGGAGTCGAGCAGTTCGTCCAGGGTGCGCACCTCCAGGTCGGTGCGGTGCAGGTGGTCGGTGACGTCCCGGAGGTACGGGGCGATCTTCGGCTCGGCGGGCTTCGGCTCGGCATGCTCCAGGGGGGCGCCCTTGGCGGTGCCGTTGAGCAGGGCCGCGGCCACCGGGACCAGGGGCTGGACGGCGTCGCGGAACTCGCGGACCTCGCGCTTGAGGGAGTAGATGCCCTCGGTGTGGTCCACGCGGGAGGTCGAGAAGACCTGGTCCTCCAGCCGGTTGAGGGTGGCGCGGACCCGGCGCGCGGCGTCGCTGTAGGCGTCGACGGCGGTGTCGAGCACGGCGTGCAGGACCGCCCAGGGGCCGAGGCGCAGCATCTGCGGGTCCGCGTCCAGCCGGCGGGCGGCCTCGGCGCAGGGGTCGATGGGGCCGTGGCGCACGGTGAGCACGCTGTGCGGGCCGACGAAGATCATCAGGTCGCCGGTCTCGACCGCCGTGCCCTCCTCCACGTAGCGGAGGGTTTTCAGGGCCACGGCCAGGACGTCGCCGAAGCGCTCGCTCTTCGGGCGCTGCCGTCCGTGGAGGGCGTCCTCGACGGCCAGCGGGTGCAGGGCCAGGTCGGCGGTCAGCTGGAGCAGCTCGCTCTCGGAGGGGTCGGCCAGCCGCACCCAGGCGAATTCCCCTTCGCCGAGGTCCCTCAGCCGCTTGAGGGCCGACTGGCACGCCTCCTCCGGAAGCTCGCACTCCACATGTTCCGACCGGCCCGAAGCCTGCTCGTAGATGACGCAATCCATGGTCCGCGCATGCTTCACCGGAGCCGTTTCATGCGCCCGCCGCCGGAACTCGGTGCCGTTCCAGCAGCCGATGCCCTTGCCGTGCCGGTACGCCTCGGTGACGAGCAACGAGCAGCAGCACGCGCGGGTCGGGTGCCTCGGGCGGCCGGGCCGTGCCCGCCTTGGCTTCGTCATGGTCTTCTCCTTGACCGTGGGCATGGAGGCGGGCGCGCTCTCCGGCTACCCGGACCACCGCCGGGCATGTCGGGAGTGAAACGTTTCTTCCGATGCGACCCGGTGTGTTACCCCTCGCGCGGCGCGGTACGCGCATCGTTTTGCGGCTGTCGGCGGGCAATCCTTCGCGTTCCGGCTTTCACGGCCGGTGCCCCGCCCGGTGGAGTGGCCGTATGGAACCGACACAGACCGCCGCGGAGACCGATCCCGGGCAGGGGGCGGAGGAGCGCTGCGCGCGGGTCCGGCAGGTCCTGGACCGGGCCGGGTACGAGACATCGGCGCGGCAGGAGGACGGTCTGCGGGTATGGGCCTCGGGCGAGGAGGTCCTGGTCGGGTGGGTGGCCCAGGAGGTGCTGCGGGCGACCGTCCAGGTCCACGGGCACGAGCGGGATCTCGACCGGTTCACCTCCCTGCCGGGGCTGCACCGGGCGCTCCAGACCGCCCTGGGCGTCGTCCTGCACGAGGCGGGCTTCGACACCGCCGCGCACGGGGAGCACGCGGTCCTCGTCCGGGCGCGGGCGGTCCCCGAGGGCGGCGGCGCCGCCCGGATTCCCGGCTGAGGGCTCAGGGACCGGTCAGCGTGTGCCGGGGCAGCACCCCGTACGCGGCGCGGTAGGCGGCGGCGAACCGCCCCTGGTGGTGGAAGCCCCAGCGGTGGGCGACGGCCGTCACGGTCTCCCGCTCGGGATCCCCCGCGACGAGGTCGGCGTGCGCCTGCGCCAGGCGCACCCGGCGCAGATAGGCCGTGGGCGTGGTGCCGAGGTGCCGCCGGAAGGCGTACTGGAGGGCGCGCGGGGTGACGCCCGCCGCGGCGGCCATCTCCACCAGCCCGATGTCGGTCGCCGGGTGGGCCTCGATGAAGCCGATGGCCCGGCGGACGGTCTCGGAGGTGGCGTCGCGGGTGTCGGCGAGCACCGGCTCGGGGCTCGCGTCGGTGGCGAAGGCGGCGAGGAAGGTCGCGGCGAGCAGCCGGACGGCGGCGTCGACCACCAGCGGAGCGCTGCCCGGGGGCAGCGCCAGGACGGTGGTCTCCACGTAGGCGGCGGTCCGCTTCCACTGCTCGGCCATGACCGGGGAGACGGGGGTGAAGCGGGTGAAGCGCAGCGGCCGGGCCGCGCACCCCTCGGGGCGGCCCGCGGCCTCCTGCACCAGCGCGAGAGGTAACGTCACGGCACGCAGCTCGGCGGAGTGGACCCGGCCCGCGTACGGCAGCTCGGGCTGCGAGATGGCCAGCACATCCCCGGACCCGGCCTCGGTGACGTCGTCCCGGCACTCGCGGACCATCCGCCCGCCCAGGACATGGGTGACGGCCACGGCGCCGAGCGGGCCGGTGGAGTAGGAGTACTCGGCCGACAGCGCCAGGGTGCTGAGCGAGACGGGACCGGCGCTGATGCGGGAGTACTGGAAGGGGCTGCGCGGGGCGGGGGTCCGCAGGCGCAGGCTCGTCCCGTAGGCCGCTTTCAGCCAGTCGCGGGCCACGTCGACCTCGGTGGTCCGGAAGCTCTGCCCGGCCGCCGGTGCCGCCTGCGGTGCCTGGGGCATGGTGGCGTACGTCCTCTCGCGCGGCGGGCGGCGCGGCACGGAGGAGCAGCGCGCGTTCAGAGTACGGCCGGCGGCGGAGCGGGGGTACGCGGGCGGAGGATCACGTGCGCGCGGGGGATAATCCGCCCCGCGCGCGGATGTCCACGGACACCGCTCCCCCGCTCCCCTACGACCGTCCCGGCCGGAACTGGGCCGTGCGCCCGCGGACCGGCTGCCCGAGCACCCCGGGGTGGCGTCGCGTACGCCACGGCGGCTGCACCGGCCCGCGCGCCATCGGGCGGTGCGAGGACGGCGGGACCATCGCCGCCGTCCTCGGCACCCTCGGCGAGGGCGGCGCCTTCGGCCGCCCGGCCGCGCACGGTGTCGTGGAGCGGTCCGTGCTGCGGCTTCTGCGGGATCCGTGGCGGATCAGTGGTTCGAGGAGCGGCCCGGCAGCATCTCCTTGGCCTTCGCCACGGTGAAGCCCCAGCCCTGCGCCAGGGTGGGCTTGGGCGGGACGGAGATCTCCTCGGGGTTGGTGAGCACGTCCAGCAGGACCGGGCCGGGGGTGGCGAGGGCCCGGCGTACGGTCTCCTCCAGATCGTCCGGGTCGGTCAGCCGGATGCCGGTGATACCGAGGGCGGTGGCGACGGCAGCGAAGTCGGGATTGTCGAGCTCGGTGCCGAACTCGGGCAGCCCCACCTGCTCCTGCTCCAGTTTGACCATGCCGAGGCGGCGGTTGTCGAAGACCACGAGCTTGACCGGGAGCTGATAGGTCTTGATGGTCATCAGGTCGCCGAGCAGCATGCTCAGCCCGCCGTCCCCGCAGAAGGCGACCACCTGCCGGCCGGGCGCCCAGAGCTGGGCGCCGATGGCCTGGGGCATGGCGTTGGCCATGGAGCCCAGGTTGTAGGAGCCGAGCAGGCGCCGCTGTCCGCGCATGGAGACGAAGCGGGAGAGCCAGACGGTGGCCATGCCGGTGTCGGAGAGGAACACGGCGTCGTCGTCGGCGCAGGCGTCCACCGCGGCGGCCAGGGCCTCGGGCCGGATGGCGTGCTCGGGGTTGTCGAGGGCGGCCCGCAGCTTGCCCACGGCGCGGTGCTCGTGCGCGGGGTCGGCCAGCTTGCGCTGCCCCTCGGTCCAGCGGGTGAAGCGGGAGCGGGCGTCGTCGAGGTGGTCGCGGTCGGTGGCCGCCGTGAGCAGCGGCAGCAGGGCGCGCAGGGTGGCGCCGACGTCACCGGCCAGCCCGATGTCGACGGGGGTCCGCCGGCCCAGGTGCTCCTCGCGGGTGTCGACCTGTACGACCTTCACCTCGCTCGGATAGAACTCCCGGTACGGGAAGTCCGTGCCCAGCATCAGCAGCGCGTCGCCGCTCTCCAGCGCGTGGGCGGCGGCCGGGTTGCCGATGAGCCCGGTCTGGCCGACCTGGTAGGGGTTGTCGGTGTCCTCGAAGCCCTCCTTCGCCTTGAGCGTGAGCACCATGGGCGCGGCCAGCAGCTCGGCGGTCTCCAGGACCTCGGCGCGGGCCTCCCGGGCGCCCTGCCCGACGAGGAGGGTCACCCGGGAGGCCGCGTTCAGCAGCTCGGCGGCGCGGGCGAGGGAGGCGTCGTCGGGGCGGGTGACGGCCCGGTCCAGCGCGAAGCGGGTGGGCCGGTCCTCGGGCACCTCCTGGTCGCCGAGGTCCCCGGGGACGGTGAGGACGGCGACCCCGCCACGGGTGACGGCGGCCCGCACGGCGGTCTCCAGTGCGCGGGGCATCTGGTCGGGCGAGGTCACGGTGGCCCGGTGGATGGCGACGTCCCGGAAGAGCAGGTCGTTGTCGACCTCCTGGAAGTAGTCGCTGCCGATCTCCGCGAGCGGGACCTGACCGCAGATGGCCAGGACGGGGGCGCGGCTCTTGGCGGCGTCGTAGAGGCCGTTGAGGAGGTGGACGGAGCCGGGACCGACCGTGCCCATGCACACACCGAGCGTCCCCGAGAGCTGGGCGCGCGCCCCGGCCGCGAAGGCGGCGACCTCCTCGTGGCGGCAGCCGACCCAGTCCACGCCCTCGGTGGTGCGGATGGCCTCGGTCAGCGGGTTCAGGGCGTCTCCGACGACGCCGAAGACGTGCTCGACGCCCAGTTCCTGCAGAGCGTCGACGATCACTCGGGCCACGGTGCGTGCCATCGGGGGCCTCCGGTTCGGGTTGGGTCGGGTTGGGTTGGGTCGGGTTGTGTTCAGGGGGAGGATGCGGTGCGGTTCAGAGGGCGAAGCGGTCCGGATCGGCCGCCTCCCAGTCGGCTGCCCACGATCGCGGCGCGGATACCAGGAGCTGCCCCGGGGTGAGCCATTCGTGCAGCTCGGCGTAGGAGCGCACGGTGTGCGGGTCCACCCGCTGGAGCAGCATGTGGGGGTGCAGTTCCGCCGGGCTGTCGACGCCCATCGCCGCGATGATCTGGAGGGCGCTCTTGACGGTGGCCTCCTGGTAGCGGTGCACCCGCTGGGCCTTGTCGCCGACGTCCAGCGCGCGGGCGCGCCGCGGGTCCTGCGTGGCGACGCCGACCGGACAGGTGTTGGTGTGGCAGCGCTGGGCCTGTATGCAGCCCGTCGCGAGCATCATGGAGCGTGCCGCGTTGGTGTAGTCGGCGCCCTGGAGGAGCCGGCGTACGAGATCGCTGCCGGTGGCGACCTTGCCCGCCGCGCCGATCCGGATCCGGTCGCGCAGGCCGCTGCCGACCAGGGCGTTGTGGACGGCCATCAGCCCCTCGTCGAGCGGGAGTCCGACCATGTCCGCGAACTCCAGCGGCGCCGCGCCCGTACCGCCCTCGGCCCCGTCGACGACGATGAAGTCGGGGGTGACGCCCTCCTCGCGCATGGCCCGGCACACGGCCAGGAACTCGCGGCGCGAGCCGACGCACAGCTTGAAGCCGACGGGCTTGCCGCCGGACAGCTCCCGCATCCGGCCCAGGAAGCGCACCAGTTCACGCGGGGTGCTGTACACGCGGTGGTAGGGCGGCGAGATGATGGTCCGGCCCTGCGGCACCCCGCGGACCTTCGCGATCTCCGCGTTGACCTTGGCGCCCGGGAGCACACCGCCGATGCCCGGTTTGGCGCCCTGACTGATCTTCAAGGACACCGCCTTGACGTGCGGGTGGGCGGCCTTGCGGGCGAACTCCCGCTCGTCGAAGCCGCCGTCGTCGGTGCGGCATCCGAAGTAGCCGGTGCCGATCTCCCAGACGAGGTCCCCGCCGGGCCGCAGATGGTAGTCCGAGAGGCCGCCCTCGCCGGTGTCATGGGCGAAACCGCCGAGCCGGGCGCCGGTGTTCAGCGCCAGGATCGCGTTCGCGGACAGGGAGCCGAAGCTCATGGCCGAGACATTGAGGAGGGCCATGTCGTACGGCTGCTCGCAGTCGGGCCCTCCCACCCGCACCCGGGGCGGGTCCGTGCGCACGGGGCGGGGGGCCATGGAGGGGGCGAGGTACTGGCTGCCGGGCTGGTAGAGGTCACGTTCCGTGCCGAAGGGCTCCTCGGCGTCGGTGCCCTTGGCCCGCTGGTAGACGATGTTGCGGGTGTCGCGGTCGAAGGGACGGCCGTCGAAGTTCCGCTCGATGAAGTACTGCTGGATCTCGGGGCGCAGCGCCTCCAGCGCGAACCGCAGATGCCCCAGGACGGGGTAGTTGCGCAGGATGGAGTGGCGGCGCTGCCGTACGTCGTGCACGGCGGTCACGAGGATCAGTACGAGGGGCACGGCGGCGGCCCACCACCAGGGCGAGGCGGTCAGGGCCGCCGCGACCGCGGCGCAGGCGGCGGCCGCGAGGCCCGACAGGATCAAAAGGATCTTCAGCACGTGGACCGTGTGTCCGCCGCCCTGCCCTTCATGCGCCGCCGTCCCTGTGGCGCACGCCTCGCCCCGCGGGGAGGGGCCGTTAGGCCAATCGGCTGACCAGCGCCGGGAGCACCTTGGTGGCGTAGGCGTCGAAGAAGGCTTCCTGGTCGGGGCCGATCTGGCCGATGTACACCTCCGCGAAGCCCGCCTCCACATAGCGCTGGATGGCGGCGATGTGCTCGTCCGGGTCGTCCCCGCAAGGGGTGGCCCCGGCGATCTGCTCGGGGGTGACGAGTTCGGCGGCCTGCTCGAAGTGCGCGGGGGTGGGCAGGATCTGCGCGAGCTCGCCGGGCAGCTGCTCGCTCGGCCACAGCCGGTGGGCGGTGCGGACGGCCTGCTCCCGGTCGGCGCCCCAGCAGACCTTGAGCCCGCCGATGACGGGCTTGTCCCCGCCGCCGGACTCCCGGAAGGTGCCGATGAGGTCTTCGTCGGGGCCCATCAGCACGTAGCCGTCCCCGATGCGTCCGGCGAGTGCGGCCGCCTTGGGGCCGAAGCCGGAGACGTACACGGGCGGCGGGCTGTCGGGGCAGGTGTAGAGGCGGGCGTTGTCGACGGTGTAGTGGGCTCCGCGGTGGCTGACCTGCTCTCCGGTGAACAGCTCGCGCATGACCTGCACGGCCTCCTCCAGCATGTCCGCGCGGTCGGCGAAGGAGGGCCACGGGTCGCCGTGGATGTGCTCGTTGAGGGCTTCGCCGGTGCCCACGCCGAGGCGGAAGCGGCCCTGGGTCAGCACGCTGGAGGTGGCCGCCGCCTGGGCCGTGACGCAGGGGTGCAGGCGAACCGTCGGGCAGGTCACCAGGGTGGTGATCGGGAGGGACACCTCGCGGGAGAGCGCTCCGATGACCGACCAGACGAAGGGGCTGCTGCCCTGGGCGTCGTTCCACGGGTGGAAGTGGTCGGAGATCGCCAGCGCCGTGAAACCGGCGGCCTCGGCCTGGCGGGCCTGGTCGATCAGCTGGTCCGGGGTGAATTCCTCGCTGGCCAGGAAGTAACCGTAGGAGGTCATGACGGGCACCCTTCGTCGGCGGCTGCGGCGTACGCCGTGCTGCCGGGGCGCCTGCCCGGGGCCGCGGTCGCCACACCTGCGGCCCCTCCGGGCGGGTGGTGGTGCGGCGGCGGAGGGCGGGCAGGCGCCCGGTGCGGGCCGCTCACCAGTGGGTGAGGGCCTTCGCGTGCTGGGTCGTGCCCGCCGTGACCGCCTTGGCGTGGAGGCGGGCGTTCTTCACCGGGTGCCGGTGGTCGAAGGCGTGCCGGGAGCGGTAGGCGAGCGAGGGCTTGCCGTGGGTGTCGGCGGCGGCGATGAGGAGCCCGCCCAGCGCGGACAGGTCCGTCAGGAAGCCGGCGCGCTGCCGGGCGCGCTCCTCCGGGTCCTCCGCCGTCCAGAAGGCGTGCGCGGTGAGGGAGGTCGGCACCAGCGTGGCGGCGAGCGTGAGCGCGGCCAGCCGCGGCGCGCGGCCCGTGGCGAGCAGCAGCCCGGCCGCGGCCTGGACGGCTCCGGTGGCGCGCAGGAGCTGCTTCGGATCCCCGGCGAGGGCCGGGATGCGGTCCCCGAGGGCCTGTACGACGGGCTGCGCGACCGGCAGCGCGTCGTCCGGGCGGCGTACGGTCCGCAGTCCGCGGGCGATGAACGGGGCGGCGAGCAGGGGGCGGGCGAATTTTCGTAGAACGGCCATGTAGGGCTGCTGCCCAGACCGGGCCGGTCCATGACCGGGCGGGACCGTCCGGTGAAAAAGTCGTGAACGGCGGCGTTTGCTCCGCATACAGCCATCGGGAGCGGCCAGGAGAGGGGGCAAGCACAGGAACGAACCGGATGGAGGAAAGACGATGAACTGGCGCCACGAGGCCGCCTGCCGGCGGGAGGACCCCGACCTCTTCTTCCCTGTGGGTTCCGGCGGACCCGCCCTGCTCCAGATCGAGGAGGCCAAGGCGGTGTGCGCCCGCTGCCCGGTCCGGGAGACCTGCCTCCAGTGGGCTCTGGAGGAGGGCCCGGAGTTCGGTGTGTGCGGCGGCCTGAGCGAGGAGGAGCGCCGGACCGCGCGGCGGCGTACGGCGCGGGCCCGGAGCCGTTCGCGCCGGACCGCGAGCTGAGGCGCCCCGCGTTCTACGTGCCGTCCTCCCCCGGGTTCCCGGGCGGGCGGGCGGTGTGGTCGGGGTGGCCGCTCGTACGGCGTGATTCCTTCATCTCCGCCTCGTAGAGGTGGTCGCGGCCTTCCGCCAGGGCCTCGCGGGCCTGCCGTTCCAGGGCGCGGAAGGGCTCGTAGTAGGTGTCGTTGTACGACTCGACGACCTGGAAGGTCCAGTGGCCCGGAATGACGTTGCGCCCCAGGACCTCCTGCTCGACCCGGTCCGCCCAGGCGCTGTGTCCGGCCTCGCGGAGCAGGCGTACCGCCCGGTCCAGCTCCAGGTCCGCGGTGCCGGTCAGCTGGTGGAATCCGTAGAGGTGGCCGCGGGCCCGCTCGACCGTCTCCAGCGCCTTCGACAGCGAGGCGAGGGCTTCCACCGTGCGGTCGCTCACCCCCTGCGGGCGGAGGTGGGCGCGGTCCCGGCTCTCCTCGTCACGGTCGGGCATACGGGCTCCTCTCCGGGCACGGGCACGGGTCAGTCCGCCAGGGCGACGAGCCGGTCGTAGGCGAGATGGGCGGGCTGGCGGGCCGTCAGGTGGACATGGGCCTCGGTGAACAGCTCCTTGAGGGCTTCGTAGCCCGCCGTGTACGCGGCGTCGTCCCGGCTCTCGCCGCCGGGCATCCACGAGACCAGGACGAGTTCGTGGCGCCGGGCTCCGGTCGCCGTGGCGAAGGGCAGCTCGTGCAGGATCAGCCGCGGCTGGTCCCCCGGGAGGCTGCCGAGGAGTTCGTCGTGGGTCCAGTTGGCCGAGGTCTCCGCCTCCAGGACGCCCGAGGCGATGGCGAACACCACCGTGTTGACGTCCCGGTGCTCCTTGAGGTGCCGGTAGGCGTCCAGGCAGCTGTCCCCGACGCGGACCTTGCTCGGGCTGCTCACGTACGGTCTCCAATGCCGGGCGGGAGGGTCGGGGACGGGACGGCCCCGGCCCCTCGCGGTGGGGGCCGGGGCACGCGGCGGGTTGCTCCGGATGAGATGCGCTCAGGTACGCAGGCGGCTGTTGACGCCCATGTAGCCGTCGGCGCTCTCCTCGCTGAACCAGTAGTCACCGGCCGCCAGGTAGCGGAACGCGTGCTCCCGGCCGCCGGGCAGGGTGACGGTGACCGCCCGCATGCCGTCGGAGCGGGGCGCGAGGGTGTGGGTGCCGGGCTTCCAGTCGTTGAAGTCGCCGACCACGCTGACCGGCCCGGGAGGGCTGTCGGCGGGCAGGACGAACGTGACCGCGGTGCGGTCCTTGCGCGGCTTGCGCTCCAGCATGGAAGGGACTCCTGACGGCACGAGGGGGATGGGTCCCCCTCATCCTCCGGGTACTTCGGCCCCGCCGCCTCCCGACGGGACCCCCGGGCCGGTACGGTCACCCTTCCGCCGCACAGGAACCACTGGAATGCTGCGGCGGGCTGGACGCGCTACGCGCCGGGCAGCCAGCCGGCGGCGAAGTCGGCGCCGTCGCGCAGGGCGTGGGCCCGCTCCTCCAGCAGCCGGCGGAAGCCCGCCACCGGGTACCGCTCGCCGGTGGCCGAGCCGGTGCCGGAGATCCCGGCGATCTCGGCCATGCACTGCTGGGGCTGCGGCTGGAAGCCGGTGACCAGCACCCTCAGCCCCAGGCACTCCGCGCGCCGGTGCACCTCCAGCAGGTGGAGCAGGCCGCGCGGGTCCATGAGCGGGACGCCGTGGAGGTCCACCAGGAGGTCCCGCGCTTCGAGGGCGACCGTGTCGAGCGCCTCCCCGAGCGCCGCGCCTCCGCGTTCGTCGAGCTCACCACCGGCGGTGACGAGGACCGAGCTTCCGTAGTGCTGGACATCGACCGTGATCAAGCGTCCTCCTCCGACCCCCGCACACATCGGTGCCTGCGGGTCCCTCATCCTGGCCTGCGCTCCCCCGGCCGGGCACGAGGCGCGCTCGAACGGGCCGGACGACCTCGCCGCGCGCCGCGCTCTCCGGCGGGTGCGGACCTCAGGGGGTGTCACCCGGCGGGATGCCATTCGGCGAGCATGAGGGTGGCGTCGTCGCGCAGCCTGCTGCTCTGGTGGGCCAGCAGGTTCTGGATCAGGCGGCGCAGGGCCTCCGGCGAGGGCGCGCCCTCGCTCATGGAGCGGATGACGGCGTCGGCGAGGCGCTGCTCGCCGAAGAGGTCGCCGGCCGGTGAGCGGGCCTCGGTGACGCCGTCGCTGTAGAGGAGGACGCGGTCCCCCGGCTGGAGGCGTTCGTGGTGCAGGCGGGGCGGCCGCTGTGCGTGGAAGCCGAGCCCGAGCGGGAGTTCCGGGGTCCGTTCGAGGATACGCGGCAGGACCCGGCCCTCCCGGACGAGCAGCGGCGGCGGGTGGGCGCAGTTGATCCAGGTGAGCTGCCCGGTGTGGGTGTCGAGGTCGGCGATGAACGCGGTCATCAGGCGGTCGGGGATCCAGCGCGCGAGGGTGCGGTCGATGGCGGTGGCGATGTCGGGCAGCGTGCCGCCGCCGCGCCGGGTGGAGCGGCAGGTGGCCAGTCCGGTGGCGCTGGCGCCGCCGGAGGCCAGGTCGTGGCCCATCGCGTCGAGCAGCGTCAGGTGCAGGGTGCCGTCGGTCAGGCTGTGGTCGAAGGCGTCGCCTCCGATCTCGTAGGCGGGCTCCAGCACCGCGGAGGAGGTGACGCTCGAGGTACCGATGGTCCGCGGCGGCAGGAAGGCCCAGAGCAGTTCCGCCTGCACGCTCATCGGCTGCGACCGCTCCCGCGTGATCAGCAGCTCGCTGTGCAGGGACTTGGCGACCACGAGCAGGGCCGACAGGTCCGCCAGCGCCCCGCACGCCGCCAGCAGGCCCGCGTCCAGCCGGGGTGCGGTGACCCGCAGCACCCCCACCCGCTCGACCCCGTCCACCATCGGCAGATAGGCCGTGGTGCCGTCGCGGACCTGCTGGGCCTGCTGGGTGCGGTAGGCGAGCCCGGCCAGCGAGCTGTCGATGTCCAGGGTCTCGTCCTCGGCCGCGAGGCCGGGCTGGGGCAGCGCGACGAGCCGGACCTGCTGGAGATCGGCCACGTACAGGCAGGTCCCGGAGGCGCCGAGACGGCGGGCCGCCTCGCCGACGAGGGAGGGCATCCGGCCGGCCGTGGCGAGGTGCGAGTGGGCCAGCACATGGGCCAGAACGGCCTCGGTCCCGTCCGCCGTGACCATCTCCGATCCTGATCCGTTTCACCGGCCCGGGGGCCGGTGGCGGGCGCTGTCCCGTCCATGCTCCCCGATCCGCGGCCGATCGGCCGGTCGGACACGTGCGTACGGGCGCGCACGGAGACTCGGGCGGAAGCGGGGGCTCCGCTTGAGGGGGCCGCACCGGGGTAGGCGCCAGCCGCGACCGACGGCCGGTCGGGCGCGGATCCAAGGAGCGGTCCCATGCTTCTTCTTCTCGGACTGATCATTCTCATCGTCGCCGCGGTCGTCGGGGTCACCGGAGTCTTCGGCAACTTCGGGGCCGCCAACAGCCTGTCGGCCGGCGGCGACTTCTCGATCTTCGGCTACCACGCCACCGGATCGACCGGATCCCTCTTCCTGACGGGCATCATCGTCGGGGCCGTGGCCACCTTCGGCCTGGCCCTGGTCATGCTGGGCGCGCGGCGTTCCGTACGGACGCGGCGGTCCTGGCGGGCCGCGGACCGCGAGGCGGCGGTCGTGGACCGCGAGCGGGACGACCTGATCGGGCAGCGGGACGACGCCCGTGCGGCGGCGGACGACCAGGCGGCCGCGCCCGCCGGGCGGCACCGCCGCTGGTTCGGGCACCGTACGGCGCCCCACTGACCGCGTGTGGACGTACGCGCGGGCGGGCCGTGGCAGGGGCACTGCCAC
>NZ_JBEYVX010000044.1:0-48800 GCF_040644195.1 Streptomyces sp. NPDC047014
CACTCTTACCCACCCCGAGGACCGACCTATCTGGTGGCCGGGCTGCACGCGGGGCGGGACGCGGGGCCGGGCGCCGGGCCGGACCCCGGCCGGACGCCCGGCCCGCGCTGACCGGGGCGCCTTCGGCGGACGGTAGCCTTGGCCCGTGCCCCGTCTCTCTGAAGTCATCGCCGCGCTGGACGCTCTCTGGCCCCCCTCGCGGGCCGAGCAGTGGGACGCGGTCGGAACCGTGTGCGGTGATCCCGAAGCCGAGATCACCCGGGTCCTCTTCGCCGTGGACCCCGTCCAGGAGATCGCCGACGAGGCCGTCTCCCTGGGCGCCGACCTGATCGTCACCCACCACCCCCTCTACCTGCGGGGGACCACCACCGTCGAGGCCGGCACCTTCAAGGGCCGCGTCGTGCACACGCTGATCAAGAACGACATCGCGCTGCACGTCGCCCACACCAACGCCGACACCGCCGACCCCGGCGTCTCCGACGCCCTCGCCGGCGCCCTGGACCTGCGCATCACCGGCCCGCTCGTGGCCGACCCGAGCGACCCCGAGGGCCGCCGCGGCCTCGGCCGGATCTGCGAGCTGGACCGGCCCGAGACCCTGCGCGAGTTCGCCGCCCGGTGCGCCGCCTGGCTGCCGCCGACCGCCCAGGGCATCCGCGTCGCCGGGGACCCGGACATGCTGATCCGCCGCGTCGCCGTCAGCGGCGGCTCCGGGGACAGCCTCTTCGCCGAGGTGCGCGCCGCGGGCGTGGACGCCTTCGTGACCTCCGACCTGCGCCACCACCCGGTGTCCGAGGCGCGCGAGCAGAGCCCGCTGGCGCTCGTCGACGCCGCGCACTGGGCGACCGAATGGCCCTGGTGCGAGCAGGCGGCGGCACAGCTCGACGCGATCTCCGAGCGCCATGGCTGGGGCCTGCGGACCCATGTCTCGCGCACGGTCACCGACCCCTGGACGGTGCACGCGCCGTCCGTCACTCCCTCTGCTGTCCCTGCTGTCCCTGCTATCCCTGCTATCCCTGGAGCCCCCAACTGAACGCCGAGCCCGCCGACCAGATCCGACTTCTCGACGTCCAGGCGCTGGACGTCCGGCTGTCTCAGCTCGCCCACAAGCGCAAGTCGCTGCCCGAGCACGCCGAGCTGGACTCCCTCACCAAGGACCTGAGCCAGCAGCGCGACCTGCTCGTCGCCGCCCAGACGCAGGCGAGCGACACGGCGCGCGAGCAGACGAAGGCGGAGCAGGACGTCGACCAGGTCCGCCAGCGCGCGGCCCGCGACCAGCAGCGGCTCGACTCCGGCGCGGGCATCTCGGCCCGGGACCTGGCGAACCTGCAGAGCGAGGTCGTCTCCCTCGCCAAGCGGCAGGGCGACCTGGAGGACGTGGTCCTGGAGGTCATGGAGCGCCTGGAGGCCGCCCAGGAGCGGGTCTCCGAGCTGACCGGCCGCGTCTCCGGCCTGGAGGCGAAGACGGCGGACGCGACCGAGCGGCGTGACGCGGCCACGGCCGAGATCGACGCCGAGGTCGCCAAGGTCACCAAGGACCGCGAGGTGATCGTCACCTCGATGCCGGCGGACCTGATGGCGCTGTACGAGAAGATCCGCGTCAAGCAGGGCGGGGTCGGGGCGGCGCGCCTCTACCAGCGGCGCTGCGAGGGCTGCCGGCTGGAGCTGGACATGGCCGAGGTCAACGAGATCAAGGCCGCGGCGCGCGACCAGGTCGTCCGGCACGAGAACTGCGGCCGCATCCTGGTCCGCACGGCCGACTCGGGCATCTGATGCCGGAGCCACGTTTTGTCGTCGAGGCGGACGGCGGGTCCCGGGGCAACCCGGGGCCGGCCGGCTACGGCGCGGTCGTCCTCGACCCGGCGTCGGGCGAGACACTGGCGGAGCGCGCCGAGTACATCGGCGTGGCGACGAACAACGTGGCGGAGTACAAGGGTCTGATCGCGGGCCTGACGGCGGCCCGCGAGCTCGCGCCGGACGCGGTGGTCCTGGTCCGGATGGACTCGAAGCTCGTCGTCGAGCAGATGTCGGGCCGCTGGAAGATCAAGCACCCGGACATGAAGCCCCTGGCGGCGGAGGCGGCCCGCATCCTCCCGCGTGCGCAGGTGACGTACGAGTGGATCCCGCGCGAGCGCAACAAGCACGCGGACCGCTTGGCGAACGAGGCGATGGACGCGGGCAAACGCGGCACCCAGTGGCAGCCACCGGCCCCGTCGGCCCCGCCGGTCCCCTCGCCCCCGCCGGGCGACGCGGCAGCGGGCGCGGCAGCGGCCCGCGCAGCCCTGGCCGCGGCCCGCGGCGCCACACCGGGGGGCGAAGCCCCCACCGAGCCCGACGCGGCTTCGGCCGCAGGGCCCGACACCCTCTCCCCGGAGCCCGGCTCCGAACCTGGCGCGGCCACGGCCGGTACGCCGGCCACTGTGGCGCCCGCGGGTGGGCAAGGGTGGGGCCCCGACATGGGGGCGCCTGCCACCTTTGTGCTGTTGCGGCACGGGGAGACGGCGCTCACGCCGCAGAAGCGGTTCTCCGGGAGTGGGGGGAGTGACCCCCAGCTGTCCGCGGCCGGGCGGCGGCAGGCGGCCGCCGTGGCCGAGGCGTTGGCCGCGCGGGGCACGATCCAGACCGTGCTCAGCTCACCGCTGCGCCGCTGCCGCGAGACCGCTCAGGCCGTCGCGGACCGGCTCGGACTCGGCGTGACCGTCGAAGAGGGTCTGCGCGAGGTGGACTTCGGGGCCTGGGAGGGCCTGACCTTCGGCGAGGTCCGGGACCGCTTCCCGGACGACCTCCAGGCATGGCTGGACTCCCCGGAGGCCGCCCCCACCGCCGGCGGCGAAAGCTTCGCGGCCGCCACCCGCCGGATCTCCGCCACCTGCGACCGGCTCCTGGCCGCGCACGCGGGCCGTACGGTCCTGCTCGTCACCCACGTGACCCCGGTCAAGATCCTGGTCCGCCTCGCCCTCGGCGCCCCACCGGAATCCCTGTTCCGCATGGAACTCTCGGCGGCGTCCCTCTCCGCGGTCTCCTACTACCGCGACGGCAACGCCTCCCTCCGCCTCCTGAACGACACCTCCCACCTGCGGTAGGGCCGTTACAGCCCGGCGGTGTCGATCTCGATGCCGAACGGCTCGGGGAGGGCGACGGGCGTGCCGAACGGATGCGGGCCCTCCTCCGTCGCGTACCCGTCGTGAACGGGCCCGGAGAACAGGGTCCAGGTCCCGTCGACGCGGTCCACGAGCAGGTGGAGCGGCACGCCGAACTGCCCGTACCGGCGACGCTTCTTGACCCGGTCGTCCGCCGCGTTCGACTCGGAGGTCACCTCCACCACGAGCAGCGCCTCGTCCACCGGCAGGGATGTGGCGCCCTTGGCGATCTCCTGCGGGACGATCGCGATATCGGGCAGGTACCAGTTCTCGGTACCCGGCAGGTCGAGGTTCCCCGAACCCTTGACGCACTTGAGCTCGCGGGCCCGGCGCGCGAGGCCGTCCCGGACGAGGTCCACGGTGTTCTCGTGGTCCCAGGTGGGAGCCATGATCTCGAATTCCCCCTCGACGAGCTGAGCGCGCACGCCGCTCTCGTTGAGCCGCTGGACGGCGAACTTCAGCGAGGTCTCCCGGTCGACGGGCAGGTACTCGCGGTGCCGGTGCTGTGCGGACATCGTGGGTGCTCCCAGGGGTCTACGCGGCGGGTACCGGTCAGGGGGAACGTACCGCCGACGGACGCGCGGCGGCGGTGCTTCCGAGCAACCGTAACCCGATCCGGGGACCCGGACGGGGAGGGAGAGGGAGGGCAGACGAGTCGGCCTGTACGCCGGGTTCTGTCGCCCGGGGACCTCGCGGTCGCCGGGGAGACGGCCATCCATCTAGGACCGGCGTTGCCGCCGGCCTCGTGCGGTCTACCCGCGAACTCGGGCGGGCAGCCCTCAAGCGTTCGCGCAGACCCGTCCGGGGACGGATCCTCTTGACCTTGCTCCGGGTGGGGTTTACCTAGCCGCCTGGGTCACCCCAGGCGCTGGTGGTCTCTTACACCACCGTTTCACCCTTACCGAGGGCCGAAGCCCCCGGCGGTCTGTTTTCTGTGGCACTGTCCCGCGGGTCACCCCGGGTGGGCGTTACCCACCACCCTGCCCTGTGGAGCCCGGACGTTCCTCGGCGGGATCCGAGGATCCCGACGCGGCCGCCCGGCCGACTCGTCTGCCGTGGGGGACATGTTACCCGCCCGGCGTGAGCCGCTGATCCCGCGGTCCCTCGGTCCCCCGGCCCTCGCGCCTGCGGGGATCACGCCGGCGTGAAGAGGATTTTCGCCGTGCCCGGGTCCGCCTCCGTCAGGCGGACCCGGATGCGCTCGCCCAGGGGGAGGTCGCCGTCGTCCGAGTGGATGCGGCCGATCACCGCCGGGTCCGTGAGGTGGACCGTGCCCGCCCGGGGCTCGCGGTCCTTCACGTCGATCACCGTGGCCTCGAAGGTCTCCCCGACGCGGTCCTTGAGTACGGCCGCCTCCACGAGGTCCACCGACTCCCGCTCCACCGTGTTCGCCAGCCGGCTCCCCTCCGCCATCCGCTCCGGCAGCCCGGCGAGGCCCGCCACCGCCCATTCCGGCGGCTCCGTACCCGCGGCCGCCGCCACGCACAGCTCCCCGGCGTACCGGTCGACGAGCCGGCGCAGCGGCGCCGTGCAGTGGGCGTACGGGGCCGCCACCGCGGAATGGATCGCCGGGTCGGGGGTCTCGCCGCCGGTGAAGACGGTGTAGCCGGCGCCGCGCAGCAGGGCCGTGCACTCCTGGAGGAAGGCGGCGTGGGCGGGCCGGTGCGGATCGAGGGAGCGGACGAGTTCCGCGTACGGGACATGGTGCGGCCAGTCGATCCGCAGGGCCGCCGCCGTGCGCCGGAGCCGGCCGACGGCCCCGTCGGGGGCGGTGGGCAGGGTCCGCAGGATGCCGGTGCCGGTGGCCAGCATGAGATCGGCGGCGGCCATGCCGGTCAGCAGGGACAGCTGTGCGTTCCAGCCGTCGGCGGGCAGCGGGGCGCGGTAGGAGAGGCGGTAGGTGCCGTCCTGCTCGACGACCTCCTGTTCGGGCACGTCGAGGGAGATGCCGCCGCGCTCGCGCTCCAGGGCCTCCCGCAGCCGGCCGATGTCCGCCAGCAGGGCGAGGGGTTCCCCGGCGGCGCCGGTGCCGGTGCCGGTGTCGACGGCCTTCTGCACGCCCTCGTAGTCGAGCTTGGCCCGGCTGCGCACGAGGGCGCGGCGGACGTCGGCGGTCTCGACCCGGCCGTCGGCGTCCAGGTCGAAGCGCCACAGCAGGGCCGGCCGGTCCTGGCCGGGCAGCAGGCTGGCGGCGCCCTCGGAGAGCACGGGCGGGTGCAGCGGGATCCGGCCGTCGGGGAAGTACAGGGTCATCACGCGGCGGTGGGCCTCGGCGTCGAGCGGGCCGCCGGGGGCGACGAAGGCGGCCACGTCGGCGATGGCGTAGTGCACGCGGTAGCCGCCGGAGGCCCGCCGCGCCAGGTGCATGGCCTGGTCCAGGTCGACGGAGGCGGGCGGGTCGACGGTGAAGAGCGGCAGGTCGGTGCGGTCCAGGTCCGGCAGCCGGGGGCGGGCGGTGGCCCGCTCGGCCTCGGCCAGCACCTCGGGCGGGAACCCGGCGGGCACCCCCAGCTCCTCCCGCAGCGCGCGCAGCGCGGCCCGCAGGGCGGTCCCGTCCGCGCCGGTCATGTGCATCTGACGCCGTGGCATGGACCGAGCCTAGAGGCGACGGGGCCGGAGGGCGCGGCGGGACGTCTACCCTGGGCCGGGGGCCGCACCCCCGCGCCGTGCCGTACCGAAGGAGAACCACCGTGCTCGTGCTGCTGCCGCCCTCCGAGGGAAAGGCCGCCGGGGGCTCCGGCGCCCCGCTGGAGCCGGCCGAGCTGTCGCTGCCCGGTCTGGCCGCGGCCCGCGCGACCGTCCTGGCGGAGCTGGTCGACCTGTGCGCGGGGGACGAGCTCAAGGCCCGTGAGGTGCTGGGGCTGAGCGAGGGGCTGCGCGGCGAGGTCGCCAAGAACGCGGAGCTGCGCTCGGCGGGGGCCCGCCCGGCGGGGGAGATCTACACGGGCGTGCTCTACGACGCCCTGGACCTGGCCGGTCTGCCCGCGGCGGCCCGGACGGCCGCCGAGGAGGCGCTGCTCGTCTTCTCGGGGCTGTGGGGCGCGGTGCGGATCACCGACCGGATCCCCTCCTACCGCTGCTCGATGGGCGTGAAGCTGCCCGCGCTGGGCGCGCTCGGCGCGTACTGGCGGGCGCCGATGGCGGAGGTGCTGCCCGAGGCGGCCGGGGACGGGCTGGTGTTGGACCTGCGCTCGGCGGCGTACGCGACGGCGTGGAAGCCGAAGGGCGAGGTGGCGGGCCGCACCGCGACCGTACGGGTGCTGCACTCCCAGATGGTGGACGGCGTCGAGAAGCGCTCCGTCGTCAGCCACTTCAACAAGGCCACGAAGGGCCGCCTGGTACGGGACCTGCTGGTGGCGGGCGCGGCTCCGGCCGGTCCGGCCGAGCTGGTGACGGCCCTGCGGGACCTGGGCTACGTGGTCGAGGCCGAGGCCCCCGCGAAGGCGGGCCGGGCCTGGTCGCTCGACGTGGTCGTGACGCAGATCCACCACTGAGACAGGTCCACCACTGAGGCGGATCCGCTCCTGACGGCCTGCGGTGGCCGGGGCGCGCCCCGGCCACGGGGTCGGTACCCCCGGCCCACCGGGTCAGTGCCGCCCGAGGGGCCAGGCCACCGCGTCCGGGCTCCGCTCCGCGGTGTCCGCGTACTGGGCGCAGGCGTCGGTGAGGGTTTCGAGCAGGGTGAGCGGGTCCGGCAGGGGGTGTTCCATGCCGCGGATCCACCGCACCGCGTGGTCACCGGGGAGGGCGGCGGGCGGCAGCAGCACATAGCTGCCGCGGCAGTGCCAGCGCAGGCCCGGGTGCTCGTCCATGGTCTCGGGGTGGCAGTCCAGGGCGCAGGGCCACCACTCGTCCTCGTCCTCGGGGGTGCCGCGGGTGGCGGTGAAGAAGAGCATGCGGGCCTGGTCGCCGGTGCCGCCCGATTCGGCGACGGGGCCGACCTTGATGCCGGCGAGGAGGAGGCGGTCGAGGGCGTCGGTGCCGGCTTCGAGGGGGACGTCGAGCACGTCGTGGACCATGCCGGTCGCGGTGATGAAGTTGGCCTGGGGCTGGTTGCGGGCCCAGCGCTCGATCTGCGCGCGGTCGGTGGTCGACTGGGTCTGCCAGGCGAAGGAGACCGGATGCCGGGCCGGGGTGGGACAGCCGATGCGGTCGCACGAACATCGGTATCCGGCCGGATGGGCGGCGGGGGCGATCGGCAGCCCGGCGGCGGCCACGGCCAGGAGGAGTTCCTCGCGCTCGCCCGCGGGGTCTTCGGCGGCGGGTTTGCGCCGCCGGCGCAGCCACTGGGAGATCCTGCTCTGCTCGCCGCGCTCGGCGCGGCCGGATTCAGACCCCATCTATCCCCTCACCTCACCGTTGCCCGGCAGACCTTCACATGGTCCCACCATCCTGAGCCCCGGGTGACCGCTCCCGAGGACTGGGGGGCGGGGGAGGGCCGGGGCGGAACCACCGCAAAGGTGAGGAAGCAGGGCATACGGTCCCGGGTGAACGCCGGTGGTCCGGCGCCTAGCGGGCGGTGACGTTTGCCACCCCGCCCAGCACCCGGTCCACGAGCGCGTCGGTGAAGGCGTGGGTCAGCGGGCCCGTGCGCAGCAGCCAGCGGTAGGTCAGCGGGCCGAGCAGCATCTCGACCGTCAGCCGCAGATCGGTGTCGGGGGCGAGCCGGCCGGCCTCGCGGGCGGCCCGCAGCCGCTCCTCGTACAGGGCGAGCTGCGGCTCCAGTACCCGTTCGGTGAACTGGGCGCCCAGCTCGGGATCGGTGGCCCCGGCGGCCGTGAGGGCGCGCGCGGAGGCCGCGTACTTCTCGTCGGTGAACTCGTCGACCGTGGCCCGCAGGACGTACTTGAGGTCGGCCGCGAGGTCCCCGGTGTCCGGGAAGCCGGTCCACTCCGCCTCCGCCTCGGCCTCCCCGGCGAGGGCGAGCGAGGCGTCGAGCAGGACGGCCGCCTTGGAGGGCCACCAGCGGTAGATGGTCTGCTTGCCGACGCCGGCGCGGGCGGCGATGGCCTCGATGGTCAGCTTGTTGTAGCCGACCTCCCCGACCAGGGCGAGCGCGGCGTCCAGGATGGCGCGGCGGGAGCGGTCGCTGCGGCGGGTGGCGTCAGGGGTCTTCGTCATGCCCCGAACATAGCAAAGCGAGACGTCTCGTCTCCTCTCGCCCTGTCATGCGGGCTTCCGCGAAACCACCCCATCGGTCCACTGTGTTGTCCTGGTTCCGGAGAGACGATTCTCTTCAGAACTCGACCCGAGTCGTGAAAGTCGTGAGGAGCCTTCTTTGCGCAGAGACGCCACACCCCGGCGCTACCTGATGTGCCCACCCGCACACTTCAAGGTCACGTACTCCATCAACCCGTGGATGGACCCCACGAAACCGGTGGACCTGCCCCTCGCACTCGCCCAGTGGGAGGACCTGAGGGACCGCTACCGCGCCCTCGGCCACACCGTCGACACCCTCGAACCGGACCCCGCCCTGCCCGACATGGTCTTCGCGGCGAACGGCGCGCTGGTCGTCGACGGCCGGGTCCTCGGGGCCCGCTTCGCCTACCCCGAGCGCACCGGCGAGGCCGAACGGCACCTCGCGTGGTTCCGCGCGAACGGCTACCGCGACATCCACGAACCGGCCCACATCAACGAGGGCGAGGGCGACTTCGCCGTCACGGCCAGCTGGATCCTGGCCGGCCGGGGCTTCCGCTCCAGCCCGCTCTCGCACGACGAGGCCCAGGAGTTCTTCGGCCGCCCCGTCATCGGGCTCGACCTGGTCGACCCGCGCTACTACCACCTGGACACCGCGCTCAGCGTCCTCGACGGCGACGAGGTCATGTACTACCCCGACGCCTTCTCCCCGGGCAGCCAGGGCGTGCTCAAGCGGCTGTTCCCCGACGCGCTGATCGCCGGCGCCGACGACGCGGCCGCCCTCGGCCTCAACGCGGTCTCCGACGGCCGGCACGTGCTGCTCCCGCAGGCGGCGACCGGTCTGCTGGCGCCGCTGCGCGACCGCGGCTTCGAGCCGGTCCCGATGGACCTCGGGGAACTGCTCAAGGGCGGCGGCAGCGTGAAGTGCTGCACCCAGGAGCTGCGCCCCTAGCGGCTCAGGCCGCCAGCGGCCCGGGCCCCTGGTGGCTCAGGCCCCCAGCGGCTCAGGCCCCTGGTGGCTCAGTCCCCGGAGGGCGGCGGCCAGGCCATGCCCCAGTCGGCGTCCCGCGCGGCCTTGTACAGGTCGCCGTGGCGCTTGGTCACACTGACCCGGGTCAGGCCCGAGCCCTCGCCCTCCGCGGGACCGCACAGCTCCAGCAGGACCAGCCCCTTCCGGATCTGCGGCCTGCGCGTGATCCGGGAGGCGGCCGGCTCCACCGGGAAGCGGGTCGCGGCCACGTAGCTGAACTTCTCGTCCTCGTACGGCAGGGAGCCGCCCTTGACCTGCCGGTGCAGGGAGGACCGGCTGACCCGCGCCGAGAAGTGGCACCAGTCCCGCCCCTCCTCGATCGGGCAGGCCCTGTCGTGCGGGCAGGGCGCGGCCACCCGCATCCCGGCCGCGATCAGCTGCTCCCGGGCCTCGCGGATGCGCAGGTACCCCTCCGGCGTGCCCGGCTCCACGAGCACCACCGCCCGGCCCGCCCGCGCCGCCTCGGCGACGACGGCCGTACGGGCCTGCGGGGTCAGCTCCCCGAGGACGTACGAGACGGTCACCAGGTCGGCCTCGGGCACGGCCAGTCCCGCGCCGATGACGGCCCGCCGCCACTCGGCGCCGCGCAGCACCGCCGAGCCGGAGGCCGCGGCCAGTTCCCGGCCCAGGGCGAGCGCGGGCTCGGCCCAGTCCAGCACGGTGGTCTCCCGCGGGCCGTCCCAGGTGGCGTCCACCGCCCAGGTCGCGGCGCCCGTACCGCCGCCCACGTCCACGTGCGAGGCAGGGGACCAGCCCGGGGCGGCCTCCACGAGCCCGTCCAGGGCGGCCCGGACGGCCTCGAAGGTCGCGGGCATCCGGTACGCGGCGTACGCGGCGACGTCGGAGCGGTCGCGCAGGACGGGCGCGTCGGTCGGGGTCCGCCCCCGGTAGTTGGCGATCAGCCGCTCGACTGCGGCCGCGGCCTGCTTGGGCGGCAGCCCGTCGAGCAGGCCGCCCAGCGTGCTGCGGAGGGTGTCGGCGGAGGTGGGGACGGAGACGTTCACCCGCCGATTTTACGGCCGGGAGCGGCCTGCGCCTCCCGCTGCCGCCAGGGCCGGCACAGGCCCAGGAAGCAGCTGATCGACAGCACCGCGCACGCCAGCTGCACCAGGGCCATCGGTACGGCCGTGTCCTCGCCCGCGATCCCCACCAGCGGCGAGGCGATCGCGCCGATCAGGAAGGAGGAGGTGCCGAGCAGCGCGGAGGCCGACCCGGCGGCGTGCGGGGTGCGCATCAGGGCCTGCGCGTTGGTGTTCGGCAGCACCACGCCCATCGCGGACATCAGCACGAACAGCGCGGCGGCCACGGGCGCCAGCCCGACCTCGCCGAAGACCCCCGTCGACATCAGCAGCAGCGACACCGCCGCCGAGAAGACCACCGCGAGCCCGAGGCCCAGCACCTTGTCCAGGCGCACCCGGCCCACCAGCAGCTTGCCGTTGATCTGGCCGACGAGGATCAGCCCGACCGAGTTGAGCCCGAAGAGCAGGGCGAACGCCTGCGGCGAAGCCCCGTAGATCTCCTGGATCACGAACGGGGAGGCGGAGATGTAGGAGAAGAGCACGGCGAAGGCGAAGCCGCCGGTCAGGGTGTAGCCGGTGAAGACGCGGTCGCCCAGCAGCCCGCGCATGGTCCGCAGCGCGGAGCCGACGCCTCCGGTGTGCCGGCGCTCGGGCGGCAGGGTCTCCCCGAGCCCGCGCCAGACCGTGAGGGTGAGCACGGCGCCGACCACGGTGAGGACGAGGAAGACGCCCCGCCAGTCGGAGAAGCGCAGCACCTGCCCGCCGATCAGCGGGGCGACGATCGGGGCGGCGCCCGAGATGAGCATCAGGGTGGAGAAGAACCGCGCCATCTCGTCGCCGTCGTACAGATCGCGTACGACGGCCCGCGCGATGACGACCCCGGCGGATCCGGCCAGGCCCTGGAGCAGCCGGAAGGAGATCAGCAGCTCGGCGCTGGGTGCGAACGCGCACAGGGCGGTGGCGAGCACGTAGACGGCCATGCCGAAGAGCAGCGGCCGGCGGCGGCCCCACCGGTCGCTCATCGGGCCGATGACCAGCTGGCCCAGCGCCATACCGGCCAGGCAGGCGGTCAGGGTGAGCTGGATGGTCGCGGCGGGGCTGTGCAGGGCGTCGGTGACCTGCGGCAGGGCCGGCAGGTACATGTCCATGGACAGCGGCGGGAGGGCGGTCAGCCCGCCGAGTATGAAAGTGACCAGCAGCCCGGTGCGCCGGGCCGCTTTCAGGGGCGCCGAAGGGGCGGAAGCGGAGGGCGAACCGGGCGACGAGCCCTGCGAGGGAGCCGCCGCGGGACCTCTCTCCGACATACGGGACTCCACTCTTCTCATCTGCTCATACGCACCCTTGACCGCCCCATGCTCTCAGCAATCGGAACGTCCGGGGACCGGAGCGCCCTGTGACGTACCCTGCGGCCCCATGGACGAACCTACGAAGAAGATCGCCGTGGTGACCGGCGCCGGCTCCGGAATCGGCCGCTCGGTGGCCCTCACGCTGGCCGCCGCCGGATGGGCCGTGGCCGTGGCGGGCCGCCGCACCGGCCCCCTGGAGGAGACCGCCGCCGCGGCCGGACCGGAGGCTGACGTGCTGTGCGTCCGGGCGGACGTCGCGGACCCGCGGGAGGTCACTGGACTGTTCGAGTCGGTCCACGCCCGCCACGGCCGCCTCGACCTGCTCTTCAACAACGCGGGCACCTTCGGCCCCGGCGGTGTCGCCTTGGAGGACCTGAGCTACGAGGCGTGGCGCTCGGTGGTCGACGTCAACCTCACGGGCGCCTTCCTCTGCGCGCAGGCCGCCTTCCGGCAGATGAAGCGGCAGGACCCGCAGGGCGGCCGCATCATCAACAACGGCTCCATCTCCGCGCACGTGCCGCGCCCGCACTCCGTCGCCTACACCGCGACCAAGCACGCGATGACGGGCCTGACGAAGTCCCTGTCGCTGGACGGGCGGCCGTACCGCATCGCCTGCGGCCAGATCGACATCGGCAACGCGGCCACCGAGATGACCGAGCGCATGACGACGGGCATCCTCCAGGCCAACGGGCAGCTGGCGGTGGAGCCGGTGATGGACGCGGCCGACGTGGCCCGCACGGTGCTGCACATGGCGGAACTCCCGCTGGAGGCGAACGTGCAGTTCGCCACGGTGATGGCCACCGCGATGCCGTACATCGGGCGGGGCTGAGCCGGGTCCCGGCCGGGCGGCCCCGGGGCCGGGCCCGGCGGATCTCCGTTGCCACCGCGCGCGCCGGGCGCCGATCATGGCCGCATGACCGACACCGAGGTACTGCGCTACACCGCGTTCTCCGGCGACCCGGACGGCGGCAACCCCGCCGGGGTCGTCCTCGACGCGACCGGGCTGGACGAGGCCGCCATGCTCGGGATCGCCGCCGGGCTCGGCTACAGCGAGACGGCCTTCCTGACCGCCCCGCCCGAAGGGCTCGGCGGCACCGAGGGCCGCTCCTTCACCGTGCGCTACTTCAGCCCCAGGGCGGAGGTCCCCTTCTGCGGGCACGCCACCGTCGCCACCGCCGTCGCCCTGGCCGAGCGGACCGGTCCGGGCGAGCTGCTGTTCGCCACCCGCGCGGGCACGGTCCCGGTCTCCGTCACCGCCGAGGGCGGCCGTACGTGGGCCACGCTGACCAGCGTCGTCCCGCACACCGAGGAGATCGGCCCGGCCGACCTGGCCGAGGCCCTGGCCGCGCTGGACTGGCCGCCCGCCGGTCTCGACCCGGCGTTCCCGCCGCGCATCGCCTACGCCGGGGCCCGCCACCTGGTGCTCGGCGCGGCCACCCGGGCCCGGCTCGCCGCCCTGGACTACGACTTCGCCCGCCTGGAGGCCCTGATGCGGCGCCTGGACCTCACCACCGTCCAGCTGGTGCACCGGGCGGGCCCGGCGGAGTTCCACGTCCGCGACCCCTTCCCCGTCGGCGGGGTCGTGGAGGACCCCGCGACCGGCGCCGCGGCCGCCGCCTTCGGCGCGTACGCCCGGGAGGCCGGGCTCGTGCCCGAGGAGGCCGTACTGACCCTGCACCAGGGCGAGGACATGGGGCGGCCCGGCCTGCTCACGGTCACCCTGCGCGCGGACGACCCCCGCGTCCGGGTCTCCGGCGAGGCGGTCCGGATCCCGTGAGCGCGGCCCACGGCCCGCGTGTGCTCGCCTTCGCCGAGGCCGAGGTGCCCGCACCGCTGGCCGCGCAGGTCGCCGCCCTGGAGGCGGAGGCATGGCCGGGCTCGGCCCCCGGGCACGATCCGGCGCTGGCGCCGCGCAGCCTGCTGCTCACCGACCCGGCGGGCACGGTCCTCGCCGCGCTGTCCCTGCTGCACAAGGAGATCCGCCTCGGCGGGCGGAGCCACCGGGCGGCCGGGCTCAGCTCCGTCGTCACCCGGGCCGCGGTCCGCGGGCGGGGCCACGGCGGGCGGCTGGTGGCGGCGGCCCGCGCCGTACTGGCCGCCGACGGGGCCGTGGACCTCGCGCTGTTCAGCTGCGACCGGCCCCTGGCCCCCTTCTACACCGCGGCCGGCTTCGCCCCGCTGCCCGGCACGGTCCTGGTCGGCGGCACGCCGGAGGAGCCGCTGGCCACCGACGCCCCGGGCTTCGACAAGGTGGTGCTCGCCGCCTTCTTCACCGACAGCCCGGACCACCGGGCCCGGACGGCCTTCACCGGGGTCCGTGTTCCTCTGCACCCGGGGGCCGTCGACCGGCTGTGGTGACCTGCCCCGCGAAGAACAGCACCAGCACGGGCACCAGGTACACCACCCACACCACGACCTGGAGGACTGTCGGGTCGGGCTGGAAGTTGAGGACGCCCTTGAGGAGGGTCCCGTACCAGCTGTCCGGCGGGATGGTCTCGCTCACGTCGAAGGCTTTGTTCCCCAGGCCCCCCAGGAACCGGGCCTCCTGGAGGTCATGGACCCCGTACGCGAGCACGCCCGCGGCCACGACCACGAGCATCGCGCCCGTCCAGCGGAAGAACTTCGCCAGGTTGATGCGCAGGGCGCCCCGGTAGAAGAGGTAGCCCAGCACGATCGCCGTCCCGATGCCCAGCAGTACGCCGATCAGCGGCGCCGAGGAGCCCTCACCGCTGGCCCGGACCGACGCCCACACGAACAGCGCCGTCTCCAGGCCCTCCCGGCCCACGGCCAGGAACGCGGTGGCCACCAGCGCGCCCGTGCCCATGGCGAGGGCGGTGTCCAGCCGGCCGTGCAGCTCGGCCTTGAGATGCCGCGCGGTGCGCTTCATCCAGAAGACCATCCAGGTCACCAGGCCCACCGAGACGATCGACAGGCCGCCGCCGATCAGCTCCTGCGCCTCGAAGGTCAGCTCCTGCGTACCGAATTCGAGCAGCGCGCCGAAGGCCAGCGAGAGCGCGCAGGCGATCCCGATGCCCAGCCACACCGGACGCAGGGCGTCCCGGCGCTCGGTCTTCACCAGGTAGGCGACGAGGATGCAGACGACCAGGCTGGCCTCCAGGCCCTCGCGCAGGCCGATCAGATAATTGCCGAACACGGCGTTCTTCCCCTCCGGAGGACACTCACGCGAACAGCGTCCGGCCCCACCAGTCGTCCTTGTCGCGGACGCCCGGCGGGACGGCGAAGACGGCCGAACCCACGTGCTGGATGTATTCGTTGAGGACGTCCGACTTGGCCAGGCTGCGCTGGACCGGGAGGAAGCCCGTGCGGATGTCACGCTGGTAGGCGAGGAAGAACAGGCCCGCGTCGAGGCGGCCCAGGCCGTCCGTGCCGTCGGTGAAGGAGTAACCGCGGCGCAGGATCGTCGCACCGTTGTTGCTGTCGGGATGCGCGAGGCGGACGTGCGCCTCCGGCTTCATCGCCTTGAGGAAGGGCTCGTCGCGCTCCTTGGACTTGCCCACGGGGGCGCCCTCGCCCTTGTCGCGGCCGAAGATGTCCTCCTGCTCGCGCAGCGAGGTGCGGTCCCAGGTCTCGATGTTCATCCGGATGCGGCGCGCCACCAGGTAGGAGCCGCCGGTCATCCAGTCGCTGCCGTCGCCCGCGCCCACCCAGACGTGCTGGTCGAGAGCCGCCCGGTCGGTGCCCGAGATGTTCCGGGTGCCGTCCTTGAAGCCCATCATGTTGCGCGGGGTCTGCTCGTCCGGGGTGGTCGAGGAGGTCTTGCCGAAGCCGAGCTGCGACCAGCGCATGGCGACCCGGCCGAAGCCGATACGGGCCAGCTGCCGGACGGCGTGCACGGCCACCTGCGGGTCGTCCGCGCACGCCTGGACGCACAGGTCCCCGCCGGAGCGGGCCGGGTCCAGGTTGTCCCCGGGGAACAGCTCCAGGTCCACCAGCGCCCCGGGGCGCCGGCCCTCCAGCCCGAAGCGGTCCCGGGCGAAGAGACCGGGGCCGAAGCCGAGGGTCAGGGTGAGCCGTGACGCCTTGAGGCCGAGGGCTTCGCCGGTGTCGGTGGGCGGGGCCTCCGGCAGGCCCTCGTACGCGTCACCGACCGGCAGGCCCGCCGTCAGCAGGCGGGCCGCCGCCGTCCACTCCTTGAGCAGCCGGACCAGCTCCGCGCGGTCCTTCGTCTTCACGTCGAAGGCCGCGAAGTGCAGCCGGTCCTGCACGGCGCTCGCGATACCGGCCTGGTGCTCGCCGTGGAAGGGCACCGCCGACCCGGCCGCGGCCGCGGAGACGATGTCCGGGCCGCCGCCGAAGGCCACCGAGGCCCCACCGGCCGCGGCGGCGCCGAGCGCGAGCCCGGCCCCGCCCCAGCCCAGCACGGCGCGCCGCGAGGGGGCGGCGCCCTGCTGGCGGGGCTCCTGCGGGTCCTGCGGGTCCCGCGGGTCCTGCGGTTCCTGCGCCGCCGTGTCCGAGCCGGTCATCGTGGGCCTCCGCGCTGTTTCCGTTCCGCCGTTACTTCGAGACCGCGGCGGCGAGCTTGGAGAGCGGCTCGGCGAGCGCGTTGACGCCGTCCGACAGTTCCTTGCGCTCCGCCTCGCCGACCTTGTCGTACGAGGTGAACTCGTAGGAGGTCTTGTCGGTGCGGTACTTGTCCAGCAGCGTGTTCAGCGCCGCGAACTGGGTGTCGAGCTGCTTGGACAGCTCCGGGTCGTTCTTCGAGGCGATCGGCTTCAGCAGCTCGTACGCCTTCTGCGCGCCCTCCACATTGGCCTTGAAGTCCACCAGGTCGGTGTGGGAGTAACGCTCCTCCTCACCGGTGACCTTGCCGGTGGCGACCTCGTCCAGCAGCTCCTTGGCGCCGTTGGCGATGGAGGTCGGGGTGATCTCCGCCTGGCCGACCTTCTTCTGCCAGTCGGTCAGGTCCGCGATCAGGGTGTCCGCGAGCTTCTTGTCCGTGTCGTCGATCTTGTTGTCGGCCCACAGGGACTTCTCCAGGCGGTGCCAGCCCGTCCAGTCCTTCGCCGGGTCCTGGCCGGCCTCCAGGCCGTCCTCGCGGACGTCGACCTTCGGGTCGATGTCGCCGAAGGACTCCGCGACCGGCTCGGTGCGCTCCCAGCCGATGCGGGAGGGGGCGTACGCCTTCTTCGCGGCCTCGATGTCACCGGCCTTGACGGCGTCCGCGAACGCCTGCGCCTTCGGCAGGGTCTCCTCGGCCTGGGCGACCACGTAGGCGCGGTAGGCGGCGACCGCCGCGTCCATCTCGGGGCTGCGCTTCTCGCCGCCGCCCTGGCCGGTGGCCTTGACCTTCTGGGCGAAGCCCTCGCCCTTCATGCCGGGCTTGCAGACGATCTCGTAGTCGCCGGCCTTGATCTCGGCGGTGATGGACGCCTTGGTGCCGGGGCCGATGTTCTCGCGCTCGGTCACGATGCGGGCGTCCGGGAAGAGGACGTAGACCTCGGTGACCTTGGCGCCCTTGTTCTCGACGTCGAGCTGCACCTTGCCCGCGGGGAACTCGGTCTTCGAGACCTCGCAGGCGCTGTCGGAGGCCGCCACCTTGATCGCGCCGTCGGATCCCGCGTCGCTCTTCTGGGAGCAGGCGGTGACGACGGTCAGTGCGGCCGCCACGGAGGCGGCAGCGACGGTGAGGCGGGCGGGGCGCATGGCGGGCTCCTGGACGTCGGGCGTCGGCCCTCCCAAGGGGGAGAGGTCGGTGAGGCTGACCTAACTTAACCGAGGCTTACCTCTCCCATACCCCGCCGTGCAGTGATTCAGCTCGCACCTTTCGGCGGGGGACACGGGGCCGTCACGGGTGCTCCACGGCGCCCTCAAGGCGGGGTCAAGAACGGGTCAAATGCGGACTCATTTCCGCATGGCGGAAGTCGAGGTGGGGGTGGGCGGGGCGAGTGGGGCGGGTGGGGCGAGCGGGACAGGTCGCGGGCCTGGCTACGCGCCACCGCGTACGGGGACCACCAGCGGGGCCCCGGTCCGGGGGTGCGGCAGCACCTCCACCGGCTGCCGGTACACCCGGCTCAGCAGCGCGTCCCGGAACACCTCGGCCGGAGGGCCGTCCGCCGCGATCCGGCCGCCGTGCAGGACGGCCGCCCGGTCGGCGTAGGCGGCGGCCAGCCCCAGGTCGTGCAGGACGACGACCACCGCGTCCCCCGCCTCCGCCCGCTCACGGCACAGCCGCAGCACGAGCTCCTGATGGCGCAGGTCCAGGGCGGCGGTCGGTTCGTCCAGCAGGAGCAGCGGGGCCCGCTGGGCCAGGACGCGGGCCAGCGCCACCCGGGCGCGTTCGCCGCCGGAGAGCGCGGAGAAGGGGCGCGCGGCGAACTCGGTGACCTCGGCGGCGGCCATGGCGGAGGCCACGGCCTCCTCGTCGGACTCGGCCAGGGGGGTACCGGCCCAGGGCGCGCGGCCCATCCGTACGACGTCCTCCACCGGGAAGGGGAAGGACAGCTGGGCGGCCTGGGGCAGGACGGCGCGGCGCAGCGCGAGGTCCGGGGCGCTCCAGTCGGTCACCGGGCGGCCGTCCACGCGTACCTCGCCGGAGGTGGCGGGCAGGTCGGCGGCGAGGGCGCCGAGCAGGGTGGACTTGCCGGCGCCGTTCGGGCCGACCAGGGCCAGTACCTCGCCGGCGCGGGCGGTGAGCGCGATCCCGGTCAGGACCTCGCGCTGCCCGAGCCGGACGTGCAGGTCCACGGCCTCGGCGAGGGCCGCGCCGGGGGCGGGGCGGCCGGGGACGGTCCGGCGGCGGCGGGAGAGCAGGCGGGTGAAGGGGCCGGGGGTTTCGGTGGTGCTGGTGATGTCGGCGGTGGGGCTGGTGGGGCTGGTGGGGCTGCCGGTGGTGGGGGTCACGCCCAGCCTCCTTGCTTGCGGCGGGTGCGACGCAGCAGCCAGAAGAAGAACGGGCTGCCGATGAGGGCGGTGAGCACCCCGAGGGGAAGCTCGGCCGGCTGGGCGAGCGTACGGGCGGCCAGGTCTCCCGCGACCAGGACCACGGCACCGGCCAGCGCGCTGCCCGGGACCAGGAAGCGGTGGCCGGGGCCGTTGGCCATGCGCAGCAGGTGCGGGACGAGCAGGCCGATGAAGGTGATGACACCGGCCACGGCCACGGCGGCGGCGGTGAGCAGCGCGACGACCAGGATCAGGGCGAGGCGCAGCCGTTCGACGTCGACACCGAGGTGGCGGGCGGGGCGTTCGCCGAGGGAGAGCAGGTCCAGGCGGCGGGCGTAGAGGGGGGCGGCGAGCAGGCCGGCGAGGGCGCAGGGGAGTACGGCGAGCACCTTGGGCCAGGTGGCCTGGGCGAGGGAGCCGAGCTGCCAGAAGGTGATCTGGTTGACCTGCCCGCTGTCGGCGAAGAAGACGAACAGGCCGATGAGGGCGCCGGCGAAGGCGTTGACGGCGATGCCGGTGAGGATGAGCGTGACGACCTCCGTCCGCCCGCCGTTGCGGGAGAGGAGGTAGACGGCGCTGACCGTGATGAGGCCGGCGATGAACGCGCAGGCGGTGACGGTCCAGTTGCCGAAGAAGGTGAGGCCGAGGCCGATGGCGGCGACCGCGCCGACGGCGGCGCCGGCCGAGATGCCGATGACGCCGGGCTCGGCGAGGGGGTTGCCGAAGACGCCCTGCATGAGCGCGCCGGCGCAGCCGAGGCTCGCGCCGACGAGCAGGGCGAGCACGACGCGGGGGAGGCGTACGTTCCACAGCACGCTCTCGCCGACGCGGTCCAGGGGGGCGCCGCCCAGGCCGAGGTGGTGCTGGAGGGAGGCGAGGACGTCGGTGGTGGGGATGTGGTAGGCGCCGATTCCTGCGGAGAGCAGGGCGAGGAGGAGCAGGGCGGCGATGAGGGCGGTGGTGAGGAGGGCGGCGCGGCCGCCTGGCTTTCCGCCTGCCCGGCCGCCTGCCCGGCCGCCTGCGGCGGGCTTGGCCGTGTGCTTCGGCGCGGGCGGTTCGGCTGCGGGCGGCTCGGCTTCGGTGGGGCCGGGCGCGCGCCGGGGCGTCTCCTCGGGCGCCGAACGGGACTCGGGGCCGGCCGGTGCGGCGGTGGTGCGTTCGGCGCCCTGCGGGGAGCGCCCCGGCACACACCCGGCCCCGGGTCCCGTTTCCGGCGCGGGCGTGGTCGAGGTGATGTCCACGTCAGGACGCCTTGCCGTAGAGCTGGGAGACCAGGGAGGTGAGGACCTGGTCCGTGCGGGGGCCGTAGTTGAGGAGGACGCCGTCGTCGACCGTGACCACGCGGCGGTCCATGCCGGCCGGGGTCTGGGCGACGCCCGGGATCTTCACCAGGCCGTCCACGCCGCCGACGGATTCGAGCCCCTTGGACATGACCAGGATCGCGTCGGGGGCGGCGGCCGCCAGGGCCTCGCTGGTGATCGGGGTGAAGTCCTTGCCGAGCCCGGAGTCCTTGCCGGTGTCGACCGCTCCGGCGGCTTCGAGGAGTGAGGCCGCGCCGGAGTCCGAGCCGCCCAGCAGGTACACGGAAGCGGTGCCGCGCAGGTAGAGGAAGGCCACCCGGGGCTGCTTGCCCGAGGAGGCCGGAACGTCCTTGCGGGCGGCGGCGATCCGCTCGGCGGTGCGCTGGTTGAGCTGCGCGCCCGCCTCCTTGACGCCGAGCGCGGCGGCCACGGCGCCGATCCGCTTCGGTACGTCGTCCAGCGCCTTGGCCGGGGCGACGACCAGCACCGGGATCCCGGCGTCCCGGATCTGCTGGACGGCTTCGGCGGGGCCCGTGGTGGTCTCCGCGAGGACGAGCGTCGGGCGCAGCGAGAGCACGCTCTCGGCGGAGACCTGGTGGCCACGTGTCACCACCGGCAGTGCGGCGGCCTGTTCGAAGGTGGCGGTGATGTCCCGGGCGACCACGCGCGGGCCGAGCCCGAGGGTCTGGACGATCTCGTTGAGGCTGCCGGTGAGCGGGATCACGCGGTCGGCGGAGGCGACGGTGACCTGGGTGCCGTCGGCGCCGGTCACCGTGGCGGGCAGGGCCGGTTCGGGCGCCGGAGTCAGTGGCTCCACCCGGTCCGGTACGGCCGCTGCCGAAGGGGCGGATGTGCCCGGGGTGGTGGCCGTACCTCCGCAGGCCGTCAGCGCGAAGGCCAGTGCTGCCACGGCGAGCGCGAGACGGGGAAAGCGGTGTGACGCGGCGGGCGTAGGCACGAAGGCACCGTCCTGATCGTCCGACTGAGGTTCTGGGGACCGGGGGGTTCTCATCCGGTCGGGGTTTAGCTTAGGTTAGCCTAACCTTGCTCGCTAGACCCTTGGAGGGGGCATTCATGCCCACGAGACCCGCCCGTACGCTCCTCGTCGCCCTGCTGGCGGGCCTGTTGGGGGCGCTGCTCCCGGCCGGTTCCGCACAGGCGGGCACCGTACAGGGCGGTCGACTCGACTGGGGCATCAAATCGTCTTTCCAGAGTTATGTCACCGGTCCGATCGCAAAAGGCGGTTTCAAGCTGAAGGGTGGCGCGGCGACGGTCGGCGGCAGCCTGTTCCGTTTCCACTCGGCGGCCGGGTCGTACGACCCGCAGAGCGGCAGCTTCGAGGCGTCGTACTCGGGCGGCGTGAGCTTCCAGGGGCACCAGAAGCCGGACGGCGCGTACGAGCTGGACATGACCCTCAGCCGGCCGACGGTACGGATCAACGGGGGCAGCGGAACGCTGTACGTGGACGTCTCCAGCAAGGCCAAGGGCAGCGGGGCGGTCAGCGACCGCTCCCAGGTGCCGTTCGCGACGCTCGGGCTCGGCGGGATCAACATGAAGGGCGCGGGCAGCCCGCTGACCCTCACGAACATCCCGGCCACGCTGACGGCCCAGGGCGCGGAGGCGTTCGCCGGGTACTACCCGGCGGGGGCGCGGCTGGACCCGATCTCCCTCTCGGCGGACGTCCGCAGCGCGCCGACGCAGTCGCCGGAGGCGCAGCCGAGTGCCTCCGCTTCCGCTTCGGCTTCCGCTTCTGCTCCGGCCGAGGCGGGTGCGGCTGCGGGGACGTTCGCCGACGCGGCGGTGGACTGGGGGGTCCGCCGTACCTTCCGCGAGTACGTCACCGGCTCGATCGGGCAGGGCAAGTGGACCCTGGCCGAGGGTGCGCAGGACGGCGGTGCGCTGTTCCGCTTCCCGCAGGGCAAGGGCGCGTACGACGCGGCCAAGGGCACGCTGGACGCGGCGTTCGCCGGGTCGGTGCAGTTCACCGGGGCGCACCTGGACCTGACGCTCGGCAAGGTCGGCGTGAAGGTGGAGAACGGCAAGGGTGTCCTCTCGGCCGACGTCACGAGCGGCGGCGCCACGAAGAACGCGGTCCCGCTGATCGAATTCGACGCCAAGCCCCTCAAGGTGGACGGCGGCCTGGCCACCCTCACCGAGGCCCCGGCCACGCTGACCGAGGGCGGCTCGCAGGCGTTCAACTCGATGTACAAGGCCGGCACGGAGATGGACCCGATCACGCTGGCGATCGCCCTGGACCCCGCCACGAAGCTCCCGCCCCTCCCGGACCTGGGCTCGACCCCGACGGCAGCCCCGTCCCCGACCTCTGAGGCGGCCACCCCGGCGGCGAAGCCGTCGAACACCCCGCCGTACGCGGTGATCGCCACGGCCGCCGCCCTCGCCCTGATAGCCGCAGCCGCCGCCTTCCTCCTCCTCCGCCACCGCCGAGCCACCACCTCCGCCGCCTCGACCCCGACCGCCGTCCCCGGCGCCTCGGCTCCGGCCGGTACGTCCCCGACTGCCGCGCCCGGCGCCTCGGCCCCCGCCCCTGGCGGTTCGGCTCCCGCTTCCGCGGACTCCGCTTCCGCCTCCGGCGGTACGGCTCCCGCCGACGGCGCGGCCCCGTCCACCGACCCCGGCGGTTCGGCCCCCGCTTCCGCGGATTCCGCTTCCACCTCCGGTGGCTCGTCCCCCGAGGCCAAGGCTCCCGCTGCCGGTGGTGCCGTACCCGCCTCCGGCGGTGCGGCTCCCGCCGACGGCGCGGCGTCGACCACCGACCCCGGCGGTTCGGCTCCTGCCTCCGCGGATTCCGCTTCCGCCTCCGGTGGCTCGTCCCCCGAGGCCAAGGCTCCCGCTTCCGGTGGTGCCGTACCCGCCTCCGGCGGCTCGGCTCCCGCCGACGGCGCGGCGTCGACCACCGCCCCCGGCGGCGCGGCTCCCGCCGACGCGGCCATGCCCACCGCCCCCGGCGATGCCGACCCCGCGCCCGCCCCCGGTGGATCGGCCTCCGGCCAGGCGGCTTCGGCCGACGCCCCGGCCGACGCCGACCCCGCCCCCGGCGGTTCCGGCGGGCGTGGCGGCACCGCCTGATGGCGGCACAGACCCCTCACCACCCTTCCCTCCGTCCTTCAGGAGTTCCCGTCATGTCCACCGTCCGCCGCCGCCCGATCTCTCTCGCGGCCGCCGTTCTGACGGCCGCCGCGCTCGGCGCCACCGCCTTCGTCCTGCCCGCCAGCGCCGCGGCCGGGCCGCCGACCACGCCCGTGAAGATCGTCGGCGGCTCCCTCGACTGGGGGGTCCTCGCCAGCTACCGCGCCTACGTGACCGGCATGGCCAAGGGCACCATCACCGTCGCCGACGGCGCCGCCCAGAACGCCGACGGCACCTTCCGCTTCACCTCGCCCACCGGCCAGTACGACCCGGCCGGCGGCCACGTCGTCAAGGCCGCCTTCCAGGGCAGCGTCACCTTCTCCTCGCCCGCCCCGCCCACCGGCCACGGCTTCGAGGTGAAGCTCTCCGACATCCGGATCGACACCGGCACCAAGAAGCTCACCGCCGACGTCACCAAGTCCGGCACCACCGCCCAGGACGTCCCGCTGGCCAATGTCGCCTTCGCCGGGATGTCCATGACGGGCCTCGCGACCACCCTCACCAAGGAGGCCGCCGACGCCCTCGGTTCGGCCGGCTACGAGAACAAGACCGGCGACCCGCTCACCGCGAAGCTGGACTTCGAGAAGCCCGCGCCCGACCCGAAGCCCGACCCGAAGCCGGACCCCAAGCCCGACCCGAAGCCCGACCCGAAGCCCGACCCCAAGCCGGACCCGACCACGAGCCCCACCCTCCCGGCCGACGGCCCGCAGAAGGTGCTCAGCGGAAAGCTGACCTGGGGTGTGAAGGAGTCCTTCCGCCGCTACGTGCTGAGCGCCGGCTCGATCACCCCCTCCGGCGGCGCCGCCGCGAACGGCCAGCTCTTCGACTTCGCCTTCGGCAAGGGCGAGCTGGACGTCAAGAAGCAGAAGCTGAACGTCTCCTTCCAGGGGAACCTCCGCTTCCAGTACGCCGCCCACGGCATCGACATGAGCTTCGCCAACCCCCGCGTCGACGCCACCGGCAAGACCGGCACCCTCTACGTCGACGTCAAGAACAACGCCGGCAGCAAGACCGGCGTCCCCTTCGCCACCCTCGACCTGTCGAAGACCGAGTACAAGACGTACAAGGGCGTCCTCGCCCTGAACTCCGTCCCCGCCGCCTTCACCGCCGAGGGCGCGGCCGCCTTCGCCAACGACACCACCGGCTCCATGTACAAGGCGGGCGACCCGATCGACGCGCTCAGCTTCTCCGTGGCCGTCGACAAGGACGCCACCCTCCCGCCCACGGGCGGCACCACCTCCGGCGGCTCCACCGGCAGCACCACGGGCGGCTCGACCGGCAGCACCACCGGCGGCGGCACGGGCGGCTCGGCGGGCGGCAGCGCCGGCGGCTCCGTCGGCGGCAACCTCGCCAACACCGGCGCCGGCCTCCCGGCGGAAGCCCTGCTCGGCGCGGCCGGCGCGGCGGTCGCCGCCGGTGCCGGGGCGGTCCTGTTCGCGCGCAGGCGGCGTACGGCCCAGCTCTGAGCCGTGTTTGAATGCCCGCGTGAACGATCTCGATGTGCTGAGGGTCTTCTGCGCGGGTGACGGCCGCCACGGCAACCTGCTCGGCGTCGTGCGCGACGGCCGGACCTGCCCCGACGACGCGTCCCGGCAGGCGCTGGCCGCCGAACTCGGCTACAGCGAGACGGTGTTCGTCGACGACCCCGAACGCGGGGTCGTCGACATCCGTACGCCCGGCACCCGCATGCCCTTCGCCGGGCACCCCCTCGTCGGGGTGGCCTGGCTGCTCGACATCGAGGAGCTGCAGCCCCCGGCGGGATCCGTATGGGCCCGCGACGACGGCGAGTTCACGTGGATCACGGCCCGGCCCGAGTGGGTCGAGGGCAAGCGCACCGAGCAGTACGCGACCGTCGCCGAGGTGGAGGCGCTGCCCGCGCCGCCGCCGGGCGAGGGCTGGCTGTACGCGTGGGCGTGGGAGGACGAGGCGGCCGGCCGGGTCCGGGCGCGCGGCTTCCCGCGCCGCCCGGACGGTGTCATCACCGAGGACGAGGCCACCGGCTCGGCGGCGATCCTGCTCACGGCCCAGCTGGACCGCGCCCTGAACATCACCCAGGGCGCGGGCTCGCAGATCCTCACGGCCCCCGGCGCGGACGGCACGATCGAGGTGGGCGGCCGCGTCCGCTTCGCCCCCTCGGCCCACCCCGACCGGGACTGAGCAGCGGAACGGGCCCGGCGCGTCACGCACCGGGCCCGCTCTCTTCACAGCTCAAAAAGCCCCCGCAGGGTCAGGCGCTCAGCGAGAACTGCTCGCCCAACTCCCGGAAGACCGCGCCGTTGTAGTCGAAGGCGCGCTTGCACTCGTCGATGATCCGCTGCTTCTCCAGGTCGTCCGCGGCGATCGCGTCCAGCAGCTCGCGGTAGGTCCGCTTGAAGGCGGCCGGGTTGGAGATGTCCGCGAAGACGTAGAAGCGGACGCCGTCGCCCTTGCGCTCGAAGCCCCAGGTGCGCTCGGCCTTGTCCCGGATGATCTGCCCGCCCGACAGGTCGCCCAGGTAGCGGGTGTAGTGGTGGGCGACATAACCGCCGGGCCACTCGGCCGCACACTGCGCGACCCGGGCGGCATACGCCTCCGTGGCCGGCAGCGCCACCACGTCCTCCCGCCAGCCCGGCCCCAGCAGATGGGCGAGGTCCCGCTCGATCTCGGCGACGCGCAGCAGCTCGGGCCGGATGAACGGCCCGGCGACCGGGTCGTCCTTGAGTGCCTCGGCCGCGTCCTCCAGGGCCCGGTACACGAACCACAGCTGCTCGGTGTAGCGCGTGTACGCGTCCACGCCGAGTCGTCCGCCCAGCAGGTCGCTCATGAAGGTCGACGTCTCGGCCTCGGTGTGCTGCTCGTGCGACGCGACGCGGATGACCGTAGAGAAGGCGTCCAAGGCGGACCTCCAGAAAGAGGAAACAGGCGTGGCGGCAGCGCGCCGCCACACCTGATACTCCTACTTAGGTATGCCTAAGTCAATGTGTTCCCGACGTTCTGTCGGCAAAAAATCGGGGTACGCCGGCCCGCGCGCGCCCCCGTCTCACGGCAGGGTCAGGATGTCCGCCCCGGAGTCGGTCACCACCAGCGTGTGCTCGAACTGAGCGGTCCGCTTGCGGTCCTTGGTGACGACCGTCCAGCCGTCCTCCCACATGTCGTACTCGTGCGTGCCCAGCGTCAGCATCGGCTCGATCGTGAAGGTCATGCCGGGCTCGATGACGGTGGTCGCGTGCGGGCTGTCGTAGTGCGGGATGATCAGGCCGGAGTGGAAGGACGAGTTGATGCCGTGGCCGGTGAAGTCCCGGACCACGCCGTAGCCGAAGCGCTTCGCGTACGACTCGATGACGCGGCCGATGACATTGATCTGGCGGCCCGGCTTCACGGCCTTGATGGCCCGGTTCAGCGCCTCGCGGGTGCGCTCCACCAGCAGCCGCGACTCCTCGTCCACCTCGCCGCACAGGTAGGTGGCGTTGTTGTCGCCGTGCACCCCGCCGATGTAGGCGGTCACGTCGAGGTTCACGATGTCGCCGTCGCGCAGGACGGTGGAGTCGGGGATGCCGTGGCAGATGACCTCGTTGACCGAGGAGCACAGCGACTTCGGGTAGCCGCGGTAGCCGAGCGTCGACGGGTAGGCCCCGTGGTCGCACATGTAGTCGTGGGCGACCTTGTCGAGCTCGTCGGTGGTCACCCCCGGCGCGATCAGCTTGGCGGCCTCCTCCATCGCCTGGGCGGCGATCCGGCCGGCGATGCGCATGGCCTCGATGGTCTCGGCCGTCTGCACCTCCGGTCCGGTGTACGGAGTGGGCGCGGGCTTGCCCACGTACTCGGGCCGGCGGATGTTTCCGGGAACGGAACGGGCGGGAGAGAGCTCGCCTGGTACGAGCAGCGACTGACCGGACATGCAAGCGAGTGTATCCAGCGGTGATGGGGCAGCATGGCGGCATAGAGATCGTGAAGCGGCAGCGAGAGGAGCCCGGCACAATGGCCCTGTTCAAGAAGCGTCAGGTGGGCAAAGCGGGCGAGTGGTACTACTGCCTGGTCCACAAGAAGGTCGAGGAAGGCCCCGACTGCCCCGCCAAGGACCGCTTCGGTCCCTACGCCACCCCCGAGGAGGCGAACCACGCCATGGAGACGGCGCAGGAACGCAACCTCGAATGGCAGAACGACCCCAAGTGGAACGACAGGACCCGCGAGGACGAGGAGGGCACGGCCACCTGACCGGCCCCCTGCCCCGCCCCTGTCCCCGCACCGGTCACCAGCGGCTCGGCGGCGGCGCGGTCAGCTGATCGGCCAGCCGCGCCAGCCGGTCCCGCAGCCGCAGCCGCCCGCGCTGCCCCGGCAGGGTGTTCTCCCCGGCCGCCGCGCCCACCAGGTGCTGGACGGTGTCCAGGTCCAGCACGGCGCCGTCCTCCGGCACCGACAGGGAGTCGTGCGCCAGCGCGCCCAGCTCCCGGTCCCCGCCGTCCAGGGACAGTACGGTGGCCCCCGCGCGCCGCGCGTCGTGCACCCGCTCCAGCAGCGCCGCGCCGGGCTCCGCCGGGGACACCACCAGCAGCGTGTGCCCGCGCCCGGCCGCCGCCAGCCGGCCCAGCCCCACCGACAGGTGCGCCGGAGCCCCCGGCCGCACGTGGTGGCGTACCAGCGTCGGCGCCAGCTCCGGCAGCCCCGACCAGGCGGCCTCGTCCACCAGGTGCGCGGCCAGGTGCCAGGGCTCGTACTCCGCGGTGCCCACGAGCAGCAGGTTCCCGCCGGCCGGCAGCACGGAGCGGCGCAGCGAGCCGGCGAAGCGGCGCGCCGCGCCCGGCCACTGCGTACCGGCGAGCACCTCGCGCAGCAGCGCGACCCTCACGGCGTCCATGCGGGCATCCTGCCGTACCGGGCGGAGCCGGGGGAGCGCTTCGTTCCACTTACCGCCGTCCGGGGCGCCACCGCGTCCGCTGCGGGTCCGCCCTACCCGGCAGTACGCTCGCCCCCATGACTTCCTCAGACAGCACGCAGAAGCCGCCGGCGAAGGACCCGTGGGAGCTCCCGGACGTGTCCGGGCTCGTCGTCGGCGTCCTCGGCGGCACCGGCGACCAGGGCCGGGGCCTCGCCTACCGGCTCGCCCGCGCCGGCCAGAAGGTGATCATCGGCTCCCGCGCCGCCGACCGCGCGCAGACCGCCGCGCAGGAGCTGGGCCTCGGCGTCGAGGGCGCCGACAACGCCGAGTGCGCGCGCCGCAGCGACATCGTCATCGTCGCCGTGCCGTGGGAGGGCCACGCCAAGACCCTGGAGGCGCTGCGCGAGGACCTGGCGGGCAAGCTCGTCGTCGACTGCGTCAACCCCCTCGGCTTCGACAAGCAGGGCGCCTACGCCCTCCCCGTGGAGGAGGGCAGCGCCGCCCAGCAGGCCGCGGCCCTGCTCCCGGACTCCCGGGTCACCGCCGCCTTCCACCACCTCTCGGCCGTCCTCCTCCAGGACGCCGCGATCGAGGAGATCGACACCGACGTGATGGTCCTCGGCGAAGCCCGCGCCGACACCGACATCGTGCAGGCGCTGGCCGCCCGTATCCCCGGTATGCGCGGGGTCTTCGCGGGGCGGCTGCGCAACGCCCACCAGGTCGAGGGCCTGGTGGCCAACCTGATCTCGACCAACCGCCGCTACAAGGCCCACGCGGGCCTGCGCGTCACGGACGTCTGACCGGGCTTCCGCGTGGCGGGCCTCCTGCCCCCGGCGGGAGGCCCGCCACTCAGCCCCGGCGCCCGCCACTCAGCCCCGGCGCCCGCCACTCAGCCCCGGCGCCCGCCACTCAGCCCCGGCGCCCGGCCCGGACCTCGGCCGGGCCCAGCTGGGCGACCACCCCGTCGTAGAAGCGGCCGACGGCGTCGTCCACGCTCCGGATGAAACCGGACTCCGTATTGCCGCGCCCGCCTCCCATCCCCTTGATCAGCGACAGCCGGAAACCGCTGAGCGCGGCGCCGTCCTTCGGCAGCAGATCGCCCGGCTCCGGCCGCAGCCGCTCCAGCGTGCCGCGCGGCCCGTTCCCCGCCTCGACCAGGCTCTGCACATGCAGATCCGCCGGAGCCTCCGCCAGCAGCCGGACCAGCCGCTTCGCCGTCACCAGCGGGTACGAGCCCTCCGGCGCGGGCACGTCGATCGAGGTGCGCACCTTGCCCGTACGCAGATCGGCGCTCACCGCGATCACCCGGCTCGTCCCGTCGATCCGCAGCTCCGCCGCGAGCCGCCCGTCCGCACACAACCGCCCCGCCGCCTCCACCCGCCGGGTGCGCGGATCGCAGCCGCGCCGGGCCCGCTGCACCGGCAGCGCCTTCTGCCCGATCTCCCCGCCGAGCCGCAGGCAGACCTGCCGGATCAGCCGCTCCCAGCTCTCCACGACATCGACGGCCCGGGTGTCGTCCGGGCTGATCGTCTCGTCCTCGATGCCGCAGCGCACCGGCACCCAGGCGGGGCCCATGTTCTGGAAGCCGTGGCAGCCCGAGTTCTCGTGCCGCAGGTACTCCAGCAGCTCCTGGAGCAGCCAGGCGTGGGCGGCGTTCGCCAGACCCTCGTGGCGGATCAGCATCTGTGCCTGGTGGGCGACCTCGGCCCATGACAAGTGCCAGAGGCTCACCTTGTGCTTGCGCCGCCCGTCGGTCTTCACGTCCACGACCGCGGAGCCTTCGAGGGCCACGTCGTTGGAGAGCGTGATCACCGCCTCGTAACCGCGCCGGGCGGCGATGTCCACGTACTGCTGGACCTGCTCGGGCTTGAGGGCGTTGCCGTTGGTCTTGGTCTCCACCAGCGCCGTCCACAGCTTGCCCGCGCGCTCCACGCGGATCACACCGTCGGGCCGCTTCGGGGTCTCGCCGTGCGGCAGGGACACCTCGGTGAAGGTCTGCATCCGCCCGGCGGGGGCACCGAAACCGGCCGTCAGGCGGCGCCCGAACTCGGGGACCTGCGCCATGACGGACAGCAGCACGGAGGTGGCACGCGCCTCGCGCTCCCGGTCGCTCTTGAGCGTCGGCACGGGGAACAGCCGGGCGGCCCGCCAGGCGTCGTTCTCGGCGAGCGACTTCCGGGCCACCTTGGGGAGGGTGACCTTCTTCCGGGTCGTACGGGGGGTACGGGTACGGGCGCGCGCGGGAGCGTCCTGCGCGGCGGGCGCGTCGTGGGCGGGGACGGCCTGGGCGGGAAGGGTGGGCTCCGGTGCGGGAGGTGCGGCCTCCTCGGCCTCCTCGGCCTGCTGGGCGGCGGTCGCGGAGTCGTCGTCCTCCACCTCGATGCCGAAGTCCGTGGCCAGACCCGCCAGACCGGTCTCGTAGCCCTGCCCGACCGCGCGGAACTTCCACTCCTCGCCGCGCCGGTAGAGCTCACCGAAGATGAAGGCCGTCTCCACGCCCGCGTCGGTGATCGAGAACCGCACCAGCGGCTCGCCGGACCGGTCCGAGACGGTCATCCGCAGATCGTCCAGATCGCCGAAGCACGCCCCGCCGTACTGGCTGGCCGCCACCACGATCCGTACGACGTCCGGGGCCACGGCCGCCAGATCCACACTGATCCGGTCCTCGTCGCCCCCGTCGGTGGGCGTCTTCCCGAGCAGCTGCACGCTTCCGTCGGCGGCGGCCGGGTTGTTGTAGAAGTAGAAGTCGTTCTCGCCGCGGACCTTGCCGTTCGCGTCCAGCAGCAGCACGGACACATCGGCGTCGCCGGATCCGGAGGCGCTGCTCCAGCCGAGGCTCAGGACCACCGCGCCGGTGTCCTCGCCGAGGGCGGTCAGGCTGACGTTGGCGCCCTTGGAGATCTCCTGCATCTGGCCCCCCATTCGCCCGGCGCGTCCGTCGCGGGCGGAGCGGGCCGGAGTGTCGCTCGGTCGCGCGTCGTGTGAGGCGCGTCACGGGCGAACCGTAGCGCCGCGGGGCGGGGGTGGTCAGGCGAAACGGGAAATGCGGGCGCCCGGCTTCGGCTTCCGCTTCGGCTTCCGCTTCGGCCTTGGCTTCTGCTTTCGCTTCGGCCCGGGTTCCGACGGGTCCTTACGGCGGCACTGCGGGGCATGGGGGACACTGGACGGGCTCGACCCCCTTCCGTGTTCCCGAGGAGCTTTCCGCATGCCCCGCCTTGCCGTGTTCGCCGTTGTCGTCTGCCTCCTCGCGACGGCTGCGGCCGTCGTCGCCTTCGTGGAGGGCAGTTTCCTCGGCATCGTGTGGGTGCTGCTCGCGGGCCTGACGTCGAACATGGCCTGGTACTACATCCGCAAGGCGAAGGCCGAGAAGGCCGCGGCCGCGCGCAACGCCTGACGGCTACTGGCCGCGGCCGAGGGGGACCTCGCAGACGCCGCTCGCGTCCTGCCAGAAGCTGTACAGCTCACGCCCGCAGTAGCTCTCCAGGTCCGAGACGCCCAGCGCGCCGAGCAGGTCGTACACCACGCCGAAGAAGAACGCGTTCACGGCCGGGATCCACAGCAGCGCGAACACCGCGATCAGGCCGAACGGGGCCAGCGGCTCCAGCTCGCGCCGCGCCCGGTGCGAGAGCCAGGGCTCGATCACCCCGTAGCCGTCGAGGCCCGGAACCGGCAGGAAGTTCAGGATCGCGGCCGTGACCTGGAGCAGCGCCAGGAAGGCCAGCGCGAAGCGGAACGCGGGCGGCACGCCGTCGAGGGCGTCCAGCCAGAACGGCGCCGTGCAGACGAGCGCGAAGGCCACGTTCGTCAGCGGGCCCGCCGCCGAGATCAGGCTGTGCTTCCAGCGGCCGCGGATCCGGTCGCGCTCGATGAAGACGGCGCCGCCGGGCAGGCCGATGCCGCCCAGGATCACGAACAGCACGGGCAGCACGATGCTGAGCAGGGCGTGGGTGTACTTGAGCGGGTTCAGGGTGAGATAGCCCTTGGCGCCGACGGTGAGGTCGCCGCCGTGCAGGGCGGTGCGGGCGTGCGCGTATTCGTGCAGGCAGAGCGAGACGATCCACGCCGACGTCACGAACAGGAACACCGCCAGCCCGGTGCTCGTCGAGTAGCCCGTCCACGTGGCCCAGCCGGTGACCGCCATGACGGCGACGACACCGAGGAATACCGCACTGATCCGCCGCTCGTCGCGGCCGCCCTGATGACCCATGCGGCGAAACCTATCCCGGGCGGCGCGGGGAAAACGGTTCGGGGTCGGGCGGGGGTGCGGGGACAATGGGCCGGTGCGTTACGCGATTCTCGGCCCCGCCCTGGCCCTCCACGACGACGGGACCCCCGTACCCGTCGGCGGAGCGCGCCTGCGGGCGCTCCTGACCGCGCTCGCGCTGCGGCCCGGGCGGGCGGTGCCGGCGGGGCTGCTGATCGACGAGGTATGGGCCGACGACCCGCCGGCCGACGCGGTGGCGGCCCTCCAGGCGCTGGTGGGGCGGCTGCGGCGGGCGCTGGGGCGGACGGCGGTGCGGTCGGCGGAGGGCGGGTACCAGCTGGCGGCCGAGCGGGAGCAGGTCGACCTGTACCGCTTCGAACGGCTGGCCCGCGCGGCCGGCGAGGCCGGTGACCCGGCGCAGGCGGCCGCGCTGTACGAGGAGGCCCTCGGCCTGTGGCGCGGCCCGGCCCTGGCCGACCTGCCCGAACCGGGCGCGGAGTCCGCGCGCTGGGAGGCCGTACGGCTGGACGCGCGGCGGGGCCGGCTCGCGTCGGCCCTGGCCCTGGGCGAGGCGGAACGGTCCCTCCCGGAGCTGACCGCGCTGTGCGCGCAGCAGCCGCTGGACGAACCCCTCCAGGCCCTCCGCATCCGCGCCCTCCGCGACGCGGGCCGCCCGGCGGAAGCCCTGGCCGCCTACGAAGAAGTCCGCCGCAACCTCTCCACCCGCCTGGGCACCACCCCGGGCCCCACCCTCCAGTCCCTCCACCGGGCGCTCCTCAACCCCCCGCCGCCTCCGACGGCCGGGCACGACGCCGGGGGCACGCCGACGCCCCCGGGCCCCGGCACGAGCACCCACCCCGCCCCCGGCACGGCCGGCTATCCCGCACCCGCGGTGGCCGCCCGGGCCGGCTCCGCCCCGGGGGTCTACGACGGCACCGGTACGCCAGGGCACGCAATGCCCGCTACGGGCACCGCCCCCGGCACGGGCGCGCACCCGGAACCCGGTAGGCCCGCGCATCCCGGATCCAGCGCGCACTCCACGCCCGCCGCGGGCGGCCACCCCGCCCCCGGTGCGTACGCCGCTCCCGGCGCGGGTGCGTACGCGGGACCGGGCGCGGCCCCGCACTCCGCCCCTGGCGGCGGCCACCCCGCCTCCGGCGAGGGCACCCACCCCGCCTCCGGCGAGGCCGGGTCCGCCGGGGCGGGCGGGTACGCGGGCACCCCGCCCCACCCCGCCGGGCCTCACGCCAGTGGGAATCTGCGGGCTCGGCTCACCACCTTCGTCGGGCGGGAAGATGACATTCGGGTCATCGGGGACGATCTGGCGCGGGCGCGGCTGGTGACCCTGCTCGGGCCCGGTGGGGCCGGGAAGACGCGGCTTTCGCAGGAGGCGGCCGAGGCGCATGCGGGGCGGGGGGACTGGCCCGACGGGGTGTGGCTCGTGGAGCTGGCGCCCGTCGACGATCCCGAGGACGTCGCCGAGGCCACGCTCGCCGCGCTCGGCGCCCGCGAGACCAAGCTGCGCGGCGCCGCCGCCGAGGAGCTGCGGGCGCTGACCGACCGTACCGCCGACCGCCCCCTCGACCGCCTCGCCGAGCACTGCGCCCGCCGCCGGCTCCTGCTGCTCCTCGACAACTGCGAGCACGTCATCGACGCCGCCGCCGAGCTCGCCGAACGGCTCCTCACGCACTGCCCGGACGTCCGGATCCTGGCCACCAGCCGTGAACCGCTCGGCGTGCCGGGGGAGTCCCTGCGGCCCGTGGAACCGCTGCCCGACCCGATCGCGCTGCGGCTGCTCGGGGACCGCGGGGCCGCCGCCCGCGCCGGATTCACCGTCGCCGAGGACCCGGCCGCGGCCGCCGAGATCTGCCGCCGCCTCGACGGGCTCCCGCTCGCCATCGAGCTGGCCGCCGCCCGGCTCCGGCTGCTGACCCCGCGCCAGATCGCGGACCGGCTGGACGACCGCTTCCGCCTGCTCACCAGCGGCTCCCGCACCGTCCTGCCGCGCCAGCAGACCCTGCGCGCGGTCGTCGACTGGTCCTGGGACCTCCTCGACGCCGCCGAGCGGACCGTCCTGGCCCGGCTCTCGGTCTTCGCCGGCGGCTGCGACCTCGCCGCCGCCGAAGCCGTCTGCACCGACGCGGAGCAGGGCCCCGCCCTCGACGCCGCCGACGTCCTCGGCTCCCTCGTCGACAAGTCCCTCGTCGTCGCCACCCCCACCCCCGACGGCTCCGGCATGCGCTACCGCCTCCTGGAGACCGTCGCCGAGTACGCCGCCGAACGCCTCGCCGAGCACACCGGCGACCGCGAGGCCACCGGGCACCGCCACCTCGTCCACTACCGCGAACTCGCCCGTACCACCGAGCCCCTGCTCCGCGGCCACGGCCAGCGCGCGGCCACCGACCGGCTCGCCACCGAGTACGAGAACCTGCGTACGGCCCTGCGCCGGGCCGTCGCCACCCGCGACACCGACGAAGCCCTCTGCCTGATCCACTCCCTCGGCTGGTACTGGCACATGCACGACCTGCGCTCCGAGTCCCGGCACTGGTCCGAGGCGGTCGGCGCGCTCGGCCCCAACCCCTTCGACCCGCCGCACGTCCCCGCCGAGCCCGTCCACGAACGCCTCGTCGACACACCCCCGCCCTACTCCGGGGAAACCCTCACCGAGGGCTGGCGGGCCCTGCGCCTGGTCATGCTCGCCTCCCGCGACCAGACCCAGGAGAACTGGGACGCCCCCGAGATCCGCGCCCAGGTGGACGGCGTCCTCGCCACCTACCGCCCCGGCCTCCCGCAGACCTGCCGGACCCCCGCCTCCCTGTGGATCTACGCCGTCATGATCTCCGGAGACCCCGGGCTGCTCCGCCTCGTCGTGGACGAGACCGTCGCCACCGCCCGCCGCTTCGACTACGGCTGGGAACTCGCCTCCGCCCTCCAGCTCCGCGCGAACATCCTCGCCAACCGCGCCGACTGGGCCGGCGACGCCTCCCGCGACGCCGACGAGAGCCTGGCCCTCTTCCGCGAACTCGGCGACGCCTGGGGCTGCGCCGAGGCCCTGGCCGCCCGCGCCGAGGCCCGCGAGAAACGCGGCGAATTCGTCCTGGCGGCCCGCGACTACCGGGAGGCCATCGCCTACGCCGAACGCCTCGGCGCGATGGCCCAGGTGACGGTGCTGCGCGTCCGTATGGCCGGGACGCTCACCGAGTCGGGCCAGTTCGAGGAGGCCGAGGACATCCTGACCGGGATCACCGCCACCCCCCGGCAGTACGGCAACGAGGCGATGCCCGCCGCCCGGATGTTCCTCGCCGGGATCCTCGGCCGCACCGGCCGCATCCCCGAGGCCCGCCGGCAACTCCAGCTGCTGCGGGACGACTTCGAATTCGGGTCCTTCGCCATCTTCGACGCCTTCCTGCTCGGCACGATGGCCTGGCTGGACAACCAGGAGGGCCACCACGAGGAGGCCCTGGTCCTGCTGCGGCAGGCCATGCGGACGGCCCTGGACCCCATGGCCCGGCTCGTGGCCCCGCAGATGCCCGCCGTCTACCTGGTCACCGGAGCCGTGGCCCTCACCGCGCTCGGCGACCCGCGCCGCGTCCACGACGGCGCCCGGCTGCTCGGCGCCTACCGCGCGCTGCTGCCGCCCGCGCACTTCCCGGTGTCGACCGAGCGCGAGGACTTCGCCCGCGCCGAGAAACTGGCGCGGGCGATCCTCGGTGAGGCCGCCTACGAGGCGGCGTACGCCGAAGGCGGCGGCCTCACCGAGGAGGAGGCCACCGCCCTCATCTGACCCGGCCCCCGGCCGGTGTCCGCCCGGGACGCGATCCGAACGGATCGGCCCGCGGGTCAGGTCTTCTGGCGGAACTTCCGCACCGCGAGCGGCATGGCCACCACCGTGATCGCCAGCGACCAGCCCAGCGTCATCCACACCGAGTCGCCCACCGGCATCCCGTTGATCAGCGCCCTGGCCGCGTCGGCCAGATTGGACAGCGGGTTGTAGTCCGTGAACGCCTGCAGCCAGTCCGGCATCGTCGTCGGCGGGGCGAAGATCGAGCTGCCGAACTGCAGCGGCATCAGGACCAGCATCGCCATGCCCTGGACGGCCTGCGCGGTCTTCATGGTGAGACCGAGCAGGATGAAGATCCACATCAGCGCGCTGCCGAAGACGGCGGACAGCCCGATGGCGAGGAACAGGTCCAGCACGGAGGACTTGATCGACAGGCCGAGGATGAAGCCCACGGCCAGCAGGATCGCGATGGCCACCATCATCCGGCCCAGCTCGACCACGATCTTGGCGAGGAGTACGGACGACCGCGCGATCGGCATGGACCGGAACCGGTCCATCACGCCCTTCTTGAAGTCGTCGTTGACCCCGGTGCCCACCGCCATGGCGATGTTCATGCCCATCATCGCCATCAGACCCGGCACCACGTAGTTCACGTAGTCCGCCTGGTTGCCCTTGCCGGAGATCGCGCCGCCGAAGACGAACACGAACAGCAGCGTGAAGATGATCGGCATGAACAGGACGTCGAACATCGACTCGGGGTCCTGCTTGATCTGCAGCGCGTTGCGGCGCACCAGCGCGCCGATGTGCCGCAGATTGGCCCGCAGGCCGATCCGGCCCTCGCCGGAGGGGCTGTCCGCCGCCCGGCCGGGCGCGGCGGGCGCGGGCTTCGTGGTGGTGACGGTGCTCATGCCGCGACCTCCTGGTTCCGGTCGGTGGGGGCGGGGTCCTCGGCGACGGTGGGCTTCTGGCCGGTGATGGCCAGGAACACCTCGTCGAGGCTGGGCAGGTAGGTGCCGAGGTCGGCGATGGCGTACCCGCGGGCGGCCAGCAGGCCCACCACGGCGGTCAGCTGCTCGTCGCTCAGGATCGGGACGAGGAGCACGCCCTCGTCCGGCACGGCCTGCGAGCCGGCCACGCCGTCCAGACCGGCCTCCGCGAGCGCGCGGGCCATGCCCGGCAGGTCCGAGGCGGCCGCGGGCCGGATCCGGAGCGTCCGGCCGCCGACGCGGGCCTTGAGCTCGTCGACCTTGCCCCGGGCGATGACCTTGCCGCGGTCGATGACCGTCAGCTCGCTCGCGAGCTGCTCGGCCTCCTCCATGTACTGGGTGGTGAGCAGCACGGTGGCGCCCTCCGCCACCAGCCGCTGCACCTCGTCCCACACCTCGTTGCGGGTGCGCGGGTCGAGGCCGGTGGTGGGCTCGTCCAGGTAGATGACGGCCGGGCGGCCGATCAGGGAGGCGGCGAGGTCCAGCCGGCGGCGCATACCGCCGGAGTAGTTCATGGCGGCCTTCTTCGCCGCCTCGGTGAGGGAGAACCGCTCCAGCATCTCGTCCGCGCGGCGGCGGGCGTCCTTGCGGGAGAGGTCGAGCAGCCGCCCGATCATGTAGAGGTTCTCCCAGCCGGAGAGCTTCTCGTCGACCGAGGCGTACTGGCCGGTCAGGCCGATGGTCCGGCGCAGCTGCCGGGGCTGGCGGACCACGTCGAAGCCGGCCACGACCGCCGTTCCGGCGTCCGGGGTGATCAGGGTGGACAGGCAGCGGACCAGGGTGGTCTTGCCCGCCCCGTTGGGTCCGAGGACCCCGAGGACGGTGCCCTCGCGGACCTCCAGGTCCACGCCGTCGAGGGCCTTGGTCTCGCCGTAGTGCTTGACCAGCCCCCGTACCTCCACGGCGTTGGGCTTGTTGTCGTTTCGCGTCATGCCCCCTATGGGAGCAGGCCCCACTGACAAAGCACCGACAGCCGACCGACAAACGTACGACAGACCTCCGACAGACCTCCGACAGATCTCCGGCCCGCCTACAGCAGCCGTACGACAGGGGCCTACGCCACTCATGGCGACGGCCCGCCGACACGGAGCCGGCGGGCCGTCGCGGCGCACACGCGCGCGCTCAGTGGAAGGCGTGCTCCGCCTGCGGGAACGTGCCCCCGACGACGTCCTCGGCGAAGGCCCGGGCCGCGCCGGTCATCGTCTCGCGCAGCTGCGCGTACTGCTTGACGAACTTCGGCATCTTCCCGCCGGTCAGACCCATCATGTCGGTCCACACCAGCACCTGCGCGTCGCAGTCGGCGCCCGCGCCGATGCCGACCGTCGGGATCTGCAGGGACCGGGTCACCTCGGCCGCCAGCTCCGCCGGTACGAGCTCCAGCACCACCGCGAAGGCGCCCGCGTCCTGCGCCGCCTTCGCGTCGCGCAGCAGCTGGTGCGCGGCCTCGTCGCCGCGGCCCTGCACCCGGTAGCCCATGGCGTTCACGGACTGCGGGGTCAGGCCCAGGTGGGACATGACGGGGATGCCGGCCTGCACGATCAGCTCGGTCTGCGCGAGCGAGCGCTCGCCGCCCTCCAGCTTCACGGCGCCCACCCCGGCCTCCTTGACCAGGCGCGTCGCGCTGCGCAGCGCCTGCACCGCGCCTTCCTGGTACGAGCCGAAGGGCAGGTCCCCGACGACCAGCGCGCGGCTCGTGCCGCGGACGACGGCCGCCGAGAGCATGCTCATCTGGTCCATGGTCACCGGGACCGTGGTGTCGTAGCCGAGGTGGCAGTTGCCCATCGAGTCACCGACGAGGATCACCGGGATCCCGGCCTCGTCGAAGACGGACGCGGTCATCGCGTCGTAGGCGGTGAGCATGGGCCACTTCTCGCCGCGTTCCTTGGCGAGGGTCAGGTCGCGGACGGTGATGCGCCGGGTGCCCGTGCCTCCGTACAGGGTGGGGGAGGCCGCGGCTGCGGGTTCGCGGGCAGGCGAAACGGCGTGCGTCATTGCAACTGCTCCTTGTGTCATCTCGAGGCGCCCTCACGGCGTCCCCGGACTCACCCACCATGGTGGCACCACCGGGGCCGTCGGCGGTAGTGGGCCGCCTCACGCCGCGCCCCGCCCGCCCCGCCCGGCTCCCCGGCGCGCCACGCCCGCCCGTCCGGCTCCCGGACGCGCCACGCCGGGCCCTCCAATGTGCGCGTTTCGTGACAAGCGGAACCCGCTGCGTACGGCAGTTCGTCCTCCCGGACATACGACCGTCACCGCACGGTCGTGAGAGGGAGCACGGAAGGCTCCGGTTCATCGCCTAGGGTCAAGGGGCGGGGACGGAGCGCGAGCACGGCAGTGAGGGCAGTGGCATGGCACAGGCGTACATGACGGAATCGGGGAACGGCGGCTCGGAGCCCGAGCCCTCCGGATCCCGCTTCCGGCGCCGCCTGGACGACCTGCGCCGCGACCCCGGCATCTGGCGCCGCGGCTGGGTGCTCGCCGCGATCGCGGTCCTGCTCTGCCTGGTCATGGTGCTGCACGCGGAGCTGCCCAACGACGTGGGCAACCTGGGCAGCCTCACCGAGACCTTCCTGCCCTGGCTGGGCCTGGCCATCCCGCTGCTGGTGGCGGGCGCGGTGTTCCGGAAGTCGGCGACGGCGCTGCTGGCCGTCCTGCTGACCACGGCGGTCTGGCTGAACCTCTTCGGCGGGCTCGTCACCGACAAGTCCGGCACGGGCGGCAACCTGGTCGTCGCCACCCACAACGTCGACGCCGACAACCCCGACCCGCGCGGCACCGCCGAGTCCGTCGCCCGCTCCGGGGCCGACGTCCTGGCCCTGACCGAGCTCAAGGGCAGCGTGGTCCCCGTCTACGAGAAGGCCCTCGCGGGCACGTACAAGTACCACTCGGTCGAGGGCACCGTCGGGCTGTGGAGCAAGTACCCGCTGAGCGCGAGCGCCCCCGTCGACATCCGGATGGGCTGGACGCGCGCCATGCGCGCCACCGTCGCCACCCCGCAGGGGCCGGTCGCCGCCTTCGTCGCCCACCTGCCGTCGGTCCGGGTCAAGCTGAACGCCGGCTTCACCGCCAACCAGCGCGACAACAGCGCCGACGCGCTGGGCGCCGCGCTCGCCGCCGAACCGCTCAAGCAGGTCGTCCTGCTCGGTGACCTGAACGGCACGATGAACGACCGGGCGCTGTCCGAGGTCACCTCGCAGATGCGCTCCACGCAGGGCGCGGCGGGCGACGGCTTCGGGTTCAGCTGGCCGGCGCAGTTCCCGATGGCGCGGATCGACCAGATCATGGTGCGCGGCGCCAGGCCGGAGGCGTCGTGGACCCTGCCGCGCACGGGCAGCGACCACCTGCCGGTCGCCGCCCGGCTGACGGTGAAGCCGTAGCGGACCGGCCGGCGGTGGGGCCGTGGCGGGTCCGCCGGCGGTGGGGCCGTGGCGGATCCGCTACGCCTGCTCCCGCCAGCCGTTCGTGATCGGCAGCCGGCGGTCCTTGCCGAAGCCCTTCGCGGAGATCTTCGTGCCCGGCGGGTACTGGCGCCGCTTGTACTCGGCGGTGTCCACCATCCGCAGGGTCTTCGCGACCAGCGCGGCGTCGTATCCGGCCGCCACGATCTCGTCCAGCCCCTGGTCCCGGTCCACGTACAGGGCCAGGATCGCGTCGAGCACCGGGTAGTCCGGCAGCGAGTCCGTGTCCACCTGCCCCGGGCGCAGCTCGGCGCTCGGCGGCTTCACGATCGAGTTGTCAGGGATCGGCGGGGTCTCGCCGCGCTCGGCGGCGGCCCGGTTGCGGTGCCGGGCGAGCCGGAAGACGTCGCTCTTGTACACGTCCTTGATCGGGCCGTACGCGCCGACGGAGTCCCCGTAGAGGGTGGAGTAGCCGACGGCCAGCTCCGACTTGTTGCCCGGGGCCAGTACGAGGTGCCCCTCCTGGTTGGAGACGGCCATCAGCATCGTGCCGCGCAGCCGGGACTGGAGGTTCTCCTCGGCCAGACCGGTCAGGCCGAGCGAGCCCATGTAGGCGTCGAACATCGGCTCGATCGGTACGGTGCGGAAGTTGAGGCCGGTGCGCTCCGCGAGGTCGGCGGCGTCGCCCTTGGAGTGCTCGGAGGAGTACTTCGAGGGCATGGAGATGCCGTACACGTTCTGCGCGCCGACCGCGTCGCAGGCGATCGCGGCGACGAGCGCGGAGTCGATGCCGCCGGAGAGCCCGATCAGGACGGAGCGGAAGCCGTTCTTCGTGACGTACGCGCGCAGGCCCACGACCAGCGCGTCGTACACCTCCTCGTCGTCGTCGAGGCGTTCGGCGTACCCGCCGGGGACGACCGGATCGTACGGCTCCACCGGCTCCTCGGACAGGATCACGCGGTCGATGCGCAGCCCGTCGGCCACCACGCCCTCGGGGGCGTCGGGGAGCGCGGCGGGCAGGTCGAGGTCGACGAGGACACAGCCCTCGGAGAACTGCGGGGCGCGGGCGATGACCTCGCCGTCGGCGCCGACGACGATCGAGTCGCCGTCGAAGACCAGCTCGTCCTGGCCGCCGATCATGGCGAGGTAGGCGAGGGTGCAGCCGGCCTCCTGGGCGCGCTTGCGCACCAGTTCCAGGCGCTGGTCGTCCTTGTTGCGCTCGTAGGGGGAGGCGTTGACCGAGATCAGCAGTCCGGCCCCGGCGGAGCGGGTGGCGGGGACGCGGCCGCCGTCCTGCCACAGGTCCTCGCAGATGGCGAGGGCCACGTCGACGCCGCGCACCCGGATCACCGGCTGCGTGTCGCCCGGTACGAAGTAGCGGAACTCGTCGAAGACGCCGTAGTTGGGCAGGTGGTGCTTGGCGAAGCGCAGGGCGACCCGGCCCCGGTGCAGTACGGCGGCCGCGTTCTCGGGGGAGCCGGCGGGGCGGCCGAGCCGGGGCACGGCCTGTTCGGTGCGGTCGAGGTAGCCGACGACGACGGGCAGCTCCCCGAAGCCCTCGTCCGCCAGCCGCCGCGCGAGCGTGCGGAGCGCGGAGCGGGAGGCTTCGACGAAGGAGGAGCGCAGGGCCAGGTCCTCGACGGGGTACCCGGTGAGCACCATCTCGGGGAAGGCCACCAGGTGGGCGCCCTGCTCGGCGGAGTGCCGGGTCCAGTGGACGACGGAGTCCGCGTTGGCGGCGATGTCGCCGACGTGCGCGTCGATCTGATTCAGCGCGAGGCGTAGTTGAGGCACGGGAGCCAGTGTAATCGTCTTTCTGACGCGATGTCCTGGACCCGGGGTGTTGCGGGTGGGGAGGCGGGCGGGGACCGACCGCCGGGATCGGCCACGGGGATCGACCGCGCCCGTCCTCCCCGCCCGCGCTCCGGCGGCTCAGCGGGCGATGGGCCCGGAGTACATCACCCGTTCGAGGCGGGTGCCGGCGGAGATGTCGGCGGTGATGCTCTTCGTGCCCTCGGGGATCTCGAACGCGACGACGCCGCTGGCGCTCTCGCCGGGCAGGATCGACCCCTTGATCATCTTCGGCACGGCGCTGCCGCCGCTGCCGCCGCTGTCGAAGACCAGGTCGGCGGTCATGCCCTTGTCGTCGCGGACGTTGGGCATGGCGTAGATCACCTCGTGCGGCGCGGTGGAGCCGTTGGTGATGGTGACGGTGAGCTGGACGGCGTTCTTGACCCGCTCGCGGGCGAGGCTCCCCTTCGGCTGGTACGCGGTCGGGGCGGAGAGGCTGACCTTGACGCCGTTCGGGTAGGTGAAGGTCTCCCCGAAGGGCAGCGCGCTGGTCAGGCCGGGGACCTGGGAGGGCGAGGGCGGGGCGGTGGGCCAGTCCTCGTCCTCTCCGGGGTAGAACTCGTCACCCTCCCCGTCGAACCCGAAGTCATGGTCGCGCCCGTACCCGTGATCGCCGGTCCGCTCGAAGCGGCCGGGCTCGTCGATGACGGCGACGGTGATGAAGAAACCGCCGACGGAGGCGAGCAGTCCGAGCCCGCCGAGGACGGTGCCGACGATGGCCATCACCCGGTTCGGCGCGCCCTTGGAGGCGCGCACGATTCCGCCGATGCCCAGGCCGATGGCGAGGAGGGCGAGCAGGGTCCCGGCCCAGAAGAGGAACGGGATCACCCCGAGGAAGATCCCGAAGCTCCCGAGGATCACGGCAGCCACGGCCAGCCCGTTCCCCGCGGGGCGGGGCGCCGACGGAACAAACCCCGGGTACGGCCCCTGCCCCACGGGCGGCTGCCCCCAGGCATCACCGCCACCCCCGTGGCCTGCGGGTACGGGCTGCGCGGCCTGCGCGGCATAGGCAGCCTGAGCCTCCCGCCCGGCGGCAAGATCAGCGGCGGTAGGCGGCGCAAAGGCGGACCGCACGGGGGCGGGGTAGGGGTAGGCGTGCGCGTGCGGCGCGCCGGGGGCCGGGGGAGCCTCGGCACCGAGAACGGAGCCGCCGTCCCCCGGGGTCGGCCCCGCTGCGGCGGGGGCTCCGGGGGCGGTGCCCTGCGCGGCGGCGGGAGCCGGAGCATCGGCACCGGGAGCGGAGGCGCCGTCCCCGGGGGTCGGACCCGCTGCGGCGGGTGTAGCAGCGGCATCGGCCGGGGCTGCGCCGGTGGGTGCTGCGGCCTGCGCGGCGGCGGGAGCCGGAGCCTCGGCACCCAGAGCGGAGCCGCCGTCCGCCGGGGTCGGCCCTGCTGCGGCGGGGGCTCCGGGGGCGCTGCCCTGCGCGGCGGCGGACGCGGGAGCCTCGGCTGCGACGGCGGAGGTGACGTCCCCCGGGGTCGGCTCCGTAGCGGCGGGGGCCGGGGCCTCAGGGGCGGCGTTCTCCTGAACGGCAGTTGCGCCAGCACCTTCTGCGGCGGAAGCCTTGCCGAAGTTCACCGCCGGGGCACCCGAACCCTCCGCAACGGCCTCCCCCGGCACCTTGCCGAGCGGCACCACCGGACCGGGAGAGTCCGCCACTACGGGCTCAGCAGCGGCCTCGGCGGAAGCCTTGCCGAAGGACACAGCCGGAGCGGGGGAGTCCTCCATGACAGCCTCAGCCGGGCTCTCGACAGAGGCGTCGGCGGCCTTGTCGAACGACAGCGTCGAGCCGGCCGAGTCGCCAGCCCCAGACTCCGCCGCCCCCTCGGGCGCCACGGTGGCGTCAGCGGCGGGAGTGGCCACGGCCCCGGCCTCGGAACCCTGAGCGTCCGGCAGAACCACGGTGTCGTCGGCAGCCACCGGCGCGGCGGGCAGGACCACAGTGGCGTCGGCCCCGGCCTGGGCGTCGGCCGCCGCAGGCGCGGCGGAGTCCGCCGGGCCCGACGCGGCCGGAAGCACCATGGTGGCGTCGGCGGAAGCCGGGGTGGTGGTCGGCAGGGTGACGGTCGCGTCAGCGGCGGCCTCGTCCGCGCCCTGCGCGTCACGGCCGCCGGCCTCCGACGCAGTCGGCAGCACCACAGTGGCGTCGGCCGGCTCACCGGCCGCCCGCACCTCCGGAGCCGAGTGCTTGGTCAGCGACAGGTCGTCCGTGCTCGGCGGATCCGATTCGGGGCTGGAGTTCGGGGTGTTGGGCGGGGTGGTCATACCGGCGAGGACGTCCTTTGTCGCAGCTGTCGTGATCACAGCAAGAGTGCCACGCCAAACGCGCACGCCTGTCCGATTTACCGCCCGCTCCCCGCGCCCGCGCCCCACGCACCGACATCCCGCACCCACCCCCGGCACGGGCCACACCCCGCACCCCCATACCGGCACCCCGCACCCGGCACCTGACGCACGCGCCCGGCAGCCCGTATGAGTTGCCACCCACTTGAAGTCGCAGTTCAAAAGGCTGGTGCGACCGGTCATCCGGGTACTCGCGCGGCCCCTCGCAGAAGGGCGGATTCGCGCCTGGGACCATCAGCGGATGTCCGAGGAACCGAATCCGATGTCTCGTCTGTGGCCGCTCGTGCCGCCTGGGGCCACCGACTGGCTGCTGGAGCTGTGCGGCGACGGCCTCACCGGGTTCATGCCTCCGGCGATGCCTGACGCGGTGTGGGTGCTCAACGCCGTGTACGAGCACGAGCAGGGACAGACCGAAGTGTCGTACGACGAGTACCACCAGGCCCGTCTCGCCGACGGGAGCACCCGGCCCCACACTGTCGGAGGCCACGACCTCGACACCGTGAGCATCGCCACGGGGGGAGGTCTGGGCCGCGCCCGGCACCCCGGACCCGGCTGGCGGCGGCTGCGATGGGCCGAGCTCGCCCGGCGGACCGGCGACCCGATGGTGCCCGACGGACTGATGCCCTCCTACCGCTGCTTCCCCTCGGCCAAGAAGAAGGGCAGCTGGCCACTGAGCATGATCCCGCCGACCGAAGGAAGCCTGGACCGGGAGACCTGGAGCCGGCTGGTCACTGTCCTCACCCACTACAGTCCCGCAGGCGCCGACACCCGCTGCCTGGCCTACTACAACCCGCTGACGCTCGGAGCCGTCGACTTCGACAACCTCCACGTGCGTGCGGGTCGCCTCGGCGATGCCGAGATCCTTTACGACCAGTCCGAAGCGGACTTCAGCCCCTCCAACCTCTGGGCCGATGACCACTCCTGGATCCTGTGCACCGACTACGACCTGTGGGCTACCAAGATCGCCGGTCCTCCAGCCCTCGTCAACGCACTGCTGAACGACTCCGAGATCGAGGCCGTTCGTCTGCCCTGGGCACACTGACAACCAGCCGCGTCCGCTCCTGTCCCCAGCGGAGCCGGGCTGCCGCACCCCCACCCCCACCGCGCCCCCACCGCCCCCGCGCGGCCCGGCTCACCCACGCCCCCCATGTGGCACGCGCCACCCACCGCCGACCCATCCCGCGCCCGGGCCCAGGCAACGCACTCCCCCCGGACCGCGTCCTCCAAGGCGTGGGAGGTGGCCGGGAGGTCCAGCGGCGGGGTCGTGGCCGTGCCGAGCAGCAGCGGGAGCAGCAGCGCGGTGGCGAGTAGCGACAGCGGCCAGAGGGGCCCGGCGGTACGCCGAGCACTGCGCGTCATGGCCGGAACCCTGCCCGGGGTGGGTATCCGATCTCAGGACCGACCGCCCCGGAACCTGCCTGCCTAGGATCAATCACACTATGTCCCCACATGGGCTCTCTCCACGCGCCGCCTGGCCCGTCGCCCTCCTCATCGGCCTCGCCGGCGCGGCGTACACGGCGTGGGTGCTCGAAGTCGTCCTCTCCACGGGCCTCAACCCCATCGAGACGTACGTCAGCGAGCTCGCCGCCCAGGACCAGCCGCTCGGCGGCCTCTTCCGGGCCACCGACTTCACCGCCGGCCTGCTCGCCTTCGCGGGCGGCCTGCTCGCGCTCACCCGCCTGCTCAAGCACGCAGAGTCCCGCCGCCTCTGGGCGGTCGTCGGCTGGGCCGGGGTCACCCTCTTCGGCGCGGCCACCGCCGCCGACGCCTGGCTCCCGCTGAGCTGCACGCCCACCGCCGACCCCGAGTGCGCGGCGCGCGAGACGGCCGGGCTGGTGCCCGCCACCCACCAGGCCCACGCCGTCAGCAGCAGCCTCGCCATGACGGGCGCCCTCGTCGGGCTCGTGGCGCTGACCGTCGCCGCCCGCCGCTACGGCTGGTTCGCGCCGCTCGCCCGCTTCGGCCCGGCCCTCGTCGTCCTCGAACTGCTCGCCACCGCCTGGACCCTGTCCGCGATCGCGATGTTCACCGCCGGGCGCGGGACCTGGGCCCTGGGCGCCGGTCAGCGGCTCCAGGTGCTGCTCGTGGCAATCTGGCTGGGTCTGCTCGCCTACTCCGTGCACAAGGAAGGCCGTACATGACCCGCTCCCCGCACCCGGCCGGCCGCTTCGTCCGGGTCGACGGGGTCCCGCTGCACGTGGTGGTCGAGGGGCGCGGTCCGGTGTGCGTGCTCGCGGCCGGGCTGGCCATGGCCTGGTTCGACTGGGACGAGGTGGCCGCGCTGCTCGTGGCGCGGGGCCGTACCGTCGTCCGCTTCGACCGGCCCGGCCACGGCCTCAGCGGGCCCGCCGCCGAGCCGCCGACCACCGCGGGCGAGGCCCACCGCATCGCCGGCCTCCTGAACGCCCTGGACGCCCTGGACGCCCTGGACCTCACGGACCGCACCGGCCCGTCCAGCCGCACCGGCCCGTCCGGCCCGTCCGGCCCCACCGGCCCCGGCGCCCCCGTCACCCTCGTCGGGCACTCCATCGCCGCCTTCCACACCGAGGCGTTCGCCCGCCTCTACCCCGAACGCATCGCCGCCCTGGTCCTGCTCGACGCCAGCGTGGAGGAGGATCCCCGTACGGTGCTCCCGCGCGCCCTGCGCACCGGCGCCGCCCGCGCCCTCGGCCGGGCCGTGACCGCCGTCGGCCTTCCCGCCGCGCTGGGTCCCGCCGCCCGCCGGGCCACCGTACGGGCCTCCCGCACCGGCGGCTCCGACCCGGCCGCGCCCGACCTCGTACGCCGCTGCTACCGCACCGGCCGCGTCTGGCGCGGCGCCCTCCTGGAGAACTCCCGCTACCCGGACATGGCCGCCGAACTGCTCGGCCTGCGCGGGATCCGCCCGCTGACCGCCCCCACCACCGTGCTCGCCGGGTACGACGGCTCCGCGCGCCGCGGCGCCCTGGACTGGCTGGCCCGGCAGGCGGACCTCGCCGACCTGCTCGGCGCCCGCTTCGAGGTCGCCGAGCCGGCCGGGCACCTGGTCATGCTGGACCGCCCGGAGCAGGTGGTCCGGGCGGTCCTGGATGCGGAGCCGGGGGGCACGGGCGAAAGCCGTGGTGCGGGTCAGCGCCGGGCGTAGACCTTCTCCACGAAGCCCGCCAGCTGGTCCTCCGACAGGTGCTGGGCGAGATCCGCCTCGCTGATCATCCCGACCAGCCGCTTGTTCTCGATCACCGGCAGTCGCTTGATCTGGTGGCTCTCCATCTCGTCCAGCACCGCCGACACGTCCGCGTCCGACTCGATCCAGCGCGGCGTGCCCTGGCAGAGGTCACCGCAGGTGACCTGCGCCGGGTCATGGCCGCGGGCCACGCAGCCCACCACGATGTCGCGGTCGGTGATGATGCCGCACAGCCGCTCCGAGGAGTCGCTGACCGGCAGGGCCCCCACGTTGAGCCGGGCCATCAGCTGCGCCGCCCGGTCCAGGGTCTCGGTCGCCGGGATCCACTGGGCCCCGGCGTGCATGATGTCTGCGGCGGTGGTCATCGCTGAACCTCCCTGAACGCCGTCCACCACCGGGCACGGCCGCACCCGGCGAGGCGTCCCCCGGGACGCTGTCCCGCCGAGCGCACGCCGTACGGGTGAGAGGGGCACACGCCCGTACGGGTGAGCCGAGCACACGCCCGTACGGGTGGGAGGGGCGCCTCCCCCCACCGTACGAGCGTGTCCCGTCACCCGCGCGGTGTGGCCCCGCGCTGTTTCAGCATGTCCGCCATGAGGGTGATCTCCGAGCGCTGCGCGTCCACCATGCCCTGCGCCAGCGCCCGCTCGACGGGCGTCACGCACTGCCGTGCGCAGCCCTCCGCCATCGCGACGCCGCCCAGGTGGTGGTCGGTCATCAGCTGGAGGTACAGCACCTCCGCGTCCCGGCCCGAGGCCGCGCCCAGCCGGGCCAGCTCCTCCTTGGTGGCCATGCCGGGCATCAGCGCCCCGGGCTTGGCCGCGCCGTGCCCGGCGTGCTCGCCGCCGGAGCCGGAGCCCGCGGTGGTGCCTGAGCCCGCGGTGGTGCCGTGCCCGCCCGCGCCCGTCATCCACGACATCGGCGGCTCGTCCGCCACCACCTTCGGCAGCCCCCACAGGTCCAGCCAGCCGAAGAGCATGCCGCGCTGGTTGGCCTGGGTGTTGGCGATGTCGTAGGCGAGGGTGCGGACGGGCTCGTCCTGGGTGCGGTCGCGGACGATGAAGGACATCTCCACCGCCTGCTGGTGGTGGACCGCCATGTCCCGGGCGAAACCGGCGTCCGCCGAGTGCAGCCCCGGCGTCCGGGGCGCCGCCGGGGCCGGGGCAGGATCGTGGTCAAGGTCGGCTCCTCCTCCCTGACCACCGC
>NZ_JBEYVX010000045.1:0-45952 GCF_040644195.1 Streptomyces sp. NPDC047014
CTAGCACGCCGCCCTCTCAAGGCGGTAGCGCCGGTTCGAATCCGGTCGGGGGTACCTACAGAGAAGGCCCTCCGCGTCCATCGCGGAGGGCCTTCTCGCTGTGCTCCGGCGCGGGCGCGCGGGGCACAAGTGCGGGCCCGGAGGCGCGCGTTCGGACGTGTGCGGCGTCGTACGCGCCCCGGGCCCGCGGGGGAGTGGGGGGATCAGCCGGAGCGGCGCAGGGCCTCCGTCAGGCGGGCGGCCGCGTCGATGACGGCCTGGGCGTGCATGCGCCCCGGGTGCCGGGTCAGCCGCTCGATCGGCCCGGAGACCGATACGGAGGCCACCACCCGGTTCGACGGCCCGCGCACCGGCGCCGACACGGAGGCCACGCCGGGCTCCCGCTCGCCGATCGACTGGGCCCAGCCGCGGCGCCGTACGCCGGAGAGCGCCGTCGCCGTGAAACGCGCGCCCTGCAGACCGCGGTGCAGCCGCTCGGGCTCCTCCCACGCCATCAGGATCTGCGCGGCCGAACCGGCCTTCATCGGGAGCGTGGAGCCCACCGGGACGGTGTCCCGCAGGCCGGACAGCCGCTCCGCGGCCGCCACGCAGATGCGCATGTCCCCCTGCCGGCGGTAGAGCTGCGCGCTCTCACCCGTCACGTCCCGCAGGTGGGTCAGAACCGGTCCCGCCGTGGCCAGCAGGCGGTCCTCGCCGGCCGCGGCGGCGAGCTCCGCCAGCCGCGGGCCGAGGATGAACCGGCCCTGCATGTCCCTCGCCACCATCCGGTGGTGTTCCAGTGCCACGGCCAGCCGGTGTGCCGTGGGTCGTGCGAGCCCTGTCGCCGCGACCAGCCCGGCGAGGGTGGCCGGACCGGACTCCAGTGCGCTCAGTACCAGAGCTGCCTTGTCGAGAACGCCGACGCCGCTAGAGTTGTCCATGAAACGATATTCGCGTCTCACACTGTGAAACGCAAGTTCAATTTTTCCAAGAACCAGAGACTCTGTATGTGCGGGTCCACGAACCACTGGGTCCGAGCCGTCGTCCGGGACGTGGGGTACGGACGGCAGGCGCACGGGATCTCTATGAAGCGCCGGCCCCACCGGGCCGGCCGGAGGGAAAGCGATGGGTAGGACACTCGCGGAGAAGGTCTGGGACGACCATGTCGTCCGGCGCGCCGAGGGCGAGCCCGACCTCCTCTTCATCGATCTGCACCTGCTGCACGAGGTGACCAGCCCGCAGGCGTTCGAAGGACTGCGCCAGGCCGGCCGCGAGGTCCGCCGCCTCGACCTCACCATCGCGACCGAGGACCACAACACCCCCACCCTCGACATCGACAAGCCCATCGCGGACCCGGTCTCCCGGGCCCAGCTGGAGACGCTGCGCGCGAACTGCGCCGAGTTCGGCGTCCGCCTGCACTCGCTGGGCGACGTCGAGCAGGGCGTCGTCCACGTGGTGGGACCCCAGCTGGGACTGACCCAGCCGGGCACCACCGTGGTCTGCGGCGACTCCCACACCTCCACGCACGGCGCCTTCGGCGCGCTGGCCTTCGGTATCGGCACCAGCCAGGTCGAGCACGTGCTGGCCACCCAGACGCTGCCGATGGCCCGCCCCAAGACGATGGCCATCACGGTCACGGGCGAGCTGGCCGAAGGGGTCACCGCCAAGGACCTGATCCTCGCCATCATCGCCCGGATCGGGACCGGCGGCGGCCAGGGCTACGTCCTGGAGTACCGCGGCGAGGCCGTCGAGAAGCTGTCGATGGAAGCCCGCATGACCATCTGCAACATGTCGATCGAGGCCGGCGCCCGCGCGGGCATGATCGCCCCCGACCGGACCACCTTCGACTACCTCCAGGGCCGCGACCACGCTCCCGTGGGCGAGGACTGGGACGCCGCCGTCGCCTACTGGCAGACCCTGCGCACCGACGAGGACGCCGTCTTCGACGCCGAGGTCGTCATCGACGGCGCCGCGCTCTCCCCGTTCGTCACCTGGGGCACCAACCCCGGCCAGGGCGCCCCGCTCTCCTCCGACGTCCCCGACCCCGCTTCGTACGAGGACGCTTCGGAGCGGCTGGCGGCCGAAAAGGCCCTGGAGTACATGGGGTTGACCGCCGGGCAGCCGCTGCGCGACATCAAGGTCGACACCGTCTTCGTAGGTTCCTGCACCAACGGCCGCATCGAGGACCTGCGCGCCGTCGCGGGCATCATCGAGGGCCGCAAAGTCGCCGACGGCGTACGGATGCTGGTCGTCCCCGGCTCTGTCCGGGTCGCCCTGCAGGCCGTGGAGGAGGGTCTGGACACCGTCTTCAAGGAGGCCGGCGCCGAGTGGCGGCACGCGGGCTGCTCCATGTGCCTGGGCATGAACCCCGACCAACTGGCCCCCGGCGAGCGCTCCGCGTCCACCTCCAACCGCAACTTCGAGGGCCGGCAGGGGAAGGGCGGGCGCACCCACCTGGTGTCGCCGCAGGTGGCCGCCGCCACCGCCGTACTGGGCCATCTGGCCTCGCCCGCCGACCTGTCCGAAGCCACCGCCACCGCCGGAGTCTGACCATGGAAGCCTTCACCGTCCACACCGGCCGAGCCGTGCCGCTGCGCCGCAGCAACGTCGACACCGACCAGATCATCCCGGCCCACTGGCTCAAGAAGATCACCCGTGACGGCTTCGAGGACGGGCTCTTCGAGGCGTGGCGCAAGGACCCGGAGTTCGTCACCAACCGCCCCGAGCGCGCGGGGGCGACCGTCCTGGTGGCCGGCCCCGACTTCGGTACGGGCTCCTCCCGCGAGCACGCCGTCTGGGCCCTGCAGAACTTCGGCTTCAAGACGGTCATCTCCGCCCGCTTCGCCGACATCTTCCGCGGGAACTCGCTGAAGAACGGCCTGCTGACCGTCGTCCTCCCGCAGGAGACCGTCGACCGGCTGTGGGAGCTGACCGAGGCCGACCCCACCGTCGAGATCACCGTCGACCTGGTCGACCGGCAGGTGCGGGCCGGGGAACTCGTCGCGGAGTTCGAACTCGACGACAACGCCCGCTGGCGACTGCTGGAGGGGCTGGACGACATCTCGCTCACCCTTCAGAACGAAGCGGACATCGCCACCTACGAAAGCGCCCGTCCCGCCTTCAAGCCGCGCACGATTCAGCTGTGATTCCTGCCTGATCAGCGCTTATTCACCCCCGGGTGATCACATCGACAACACGGTGCCCCCCGCCTTCCGGCGGGGGGCACAGCCGTTTGTTGAGGCCCCGTGAGGCGACAACTCGCCCCAGATGGCACAATCTGTGCATGGAACGCGACAGTCAACTCGAGCTCTACGAACTCGTCGCGGACCGGTTGAAAGAAGCACACACAAGGGTGCGCTCACTGCAAGTCCCGGAGGGCGTAAGGATGGCGCTGTCCCGGAAGCTGTTGGTCGTCACGGCCGCGGCGAAGCACGATCTCGCCGATGCGGCAAGGCGCCTGGACAGGTTGATGAAGGACCTCGACGAGGGTCGATTCCCTGAAGGCGACTGATGCGAAGGAACTCCGTAACGGCCTCCGCCGTTGCGGCACTAGGGTGATTAGCCCGTTTCGTGTTTGATTTGCGGTATATATCCGCCTAACGTGCGAAATAAGCTTGAACACATTCGTTCTGGCGATGTCTCCGAAGGGGAAGACGTGAACAAGGCGCAGCTCGTAGAAGCGATTGCCGACAAGCTGGGCGGCCGCCAGCAGGCCGCGGATGCTGTCGATGCGGTGCTGGACGCGATCGTCCGCGCTACCGTCGCGGGCGACCGGGTCTCGGTCACGGGCTTCGGCTCGTTCGAGAAGGTCGACCGCCCGGCCCGTTACGCCCGCAACCCGCAGACGGGTGAGCGCGTCCGGGTCAAGAAGACCTCGGTGCCCCGTTTCCGCGCCGGCCAGGGCTTCAAGGACCTGGTCAGCGGCACCAAGAAGCTGCCCAAGGGCGGCGAGGTGTCCGTGAAGAAGGCCCCGAAGGGCAGCCTCACCGGCGGCGCCTCCGCCACGGTCAAGAAGGCCGCCGCGAAGAGGGCCACCACCGCCAAGAAGGCCGCGGCGAAGACCGCGGTCGCGAAGAAGACCACGGCGAAGAAGACCACCGCGACCGCCAAGAAGGCGGCGGTGAAGAGCACCACCACGGCGAAGAAGACCACGGCCGCCGCCAAGAAGGCCAGCACGGCCAAGAAGACCACGGCCGCCGCGAAGAAGACCACGCCGGCCGCCAAGAAGACCGCCCCCGCGGCCAAGAAGACCACCGCGGCGACGAAGGCGCCCGCCAAGAAGACGGCGACGCGCAAGGCCACCACCGCGAAGAAGACCACCGCCCGCAAGAAGTAGGGCCGGGTCACACACGCCGGGCCGGCTTCCCCCGTTCGGGGAGGCCGGCCCGCGGTGCGCGCGCTGCCGGAGGGCCGCCGTGCCGGAAGGCCGCCGTGCGAGAGGGCCCTCGTATCAGAAGGTCTGGAGCGTCACCAGCGTGATGCGCAGGTCCGCGCCCTTGCCGTCCGTCTCGATGCGGACCCGCTGCCCCGGCCGCAGCAGGCGCAGGCCGCCCGCGTCGAAGGCGGGGGCCCCGAAGGGCACCGGCGTGCCGTCGTCCAGCAGCACACTGCCGCTGCGGGTCCGGGAGTCGTACGTGTAAGCGGTCGCCTGCATACCCGCACTGTATCGGGCCGTGTACGCCCCCACGCCGAGGGCGAGTGCCGTCCGCAGATCCGCCGCCGTGTCCACGTCCCGGCGCACGCTGTCGACGTCCGCCAGCGCGATTTCCACCGCTCCCGAAGCCGAATGCCGGGCCCGTGAGGGGCCCCCGAACGCGGGAGCCAATTCCCGGTCCGGGGCGGCGGAAAGCAGAGTCGTCCCGATTCCGGCCGCATCCGCCAGAAATGCCCGCGGAAATACCGAGGCGTTTTCGAGCACGCGTTGCAATTCGGCGGGGCGGAGTGCCGGGAGATCGGCGTTCATCGCGGCGACCGCGGCGCCCGGGCGCGCCGCGCGGACCACGCGGGCCCCGTGCGCCAGCGCCGCGTTGAGGCCCGCGCCCGGCAGGTCCGGGACCACCCGCGCGCCCAGCCCGGCCAGCTCCGCGCCGGCCGCCGCGTCGTCCGTGACGACCACCACATCGGCCACGGCCGCGCAGGCCAGGGCCCCCGCGACGGTGTCCAGCGCGAAGGCCAGGGCGAGCCCGGGGCGGGCGGTGCCCACCGCCGCCGCCAGCCGGCTCTTGGCCGCCGCCAAGGGCTTGAGCGGGACCACCAGATTCCAGACGGCGTCCGTGGCCGACCCCTTTCCGTCCGGTGCGCCCGCACCCCTCCCCGTGCCAAGGTCAGGTCATGGCCCGGTCATGTGTCGGCCCATTGTCGCCTTCACCCGTGCCACCCGGGACTCCGGTGGCGCGAGCGGGGCGTACGGTGTTCTCGACAGAGACCGGGCCCGGGGTGACACTTGTCCGTCCGACCACGAGGTGCCCCAGCCGCGCACCGGTCCTAGAGGAAGGTGTCCGAGTGTCCCGCCGCAGAATCGGCTTCTGGTACCGCCTGGCGGCGGTCATCGCGAAACCGCCGCTGGTAGTGCTCTTCAAGCGGGACTGGCGGGGAATGGAGCACATTCCGGCCGACGGTGGATTTATCACCGCCGTCAATCACAACTCGTATCTGGACCCGCTCTCCTACGCGCACTTCCAGTACAACACCGGCCGGGTGCCCCGATTGCTCGCCAAGGCCGCCCTCTTCAAGGTCCCCTTTGTCGGGTCCATCCTGCGCGGCAGCGGCCAGATCCCCGTCTACCGGGAGAGCACCAACGCCCTGGACGCATTCCGGGCCGCCGTGGACGCGATCGAGCGCGGCGAATGCGTGGCCTTTTACCCGGAGGGCACCCTCACCCGGGACCCCGACATGTGGCCCATGGCCGGCAAGACCGGCGTCGCCCGCGTCGCGCTGATCACCAGGGCCCCGGTCATCCCGGTGGCCCAGTGGGGCGCCAACCTGGCCATGCCGCCGTACGCCAGGGAGAACAAGGTCCGGCTGTTCCCGCGCAAGACCCTCCAGGTGCTCGCCGGGCCGCCCGTGGACCTCTCCGCCTACTACGACCGGGAACCCACCCCGGAGGTGCTCCGGGAGGCCACCGAGGCCATCATGGCGGCCGTCACCCGGCTGCTGGAGGACGTGCGGGGCGAGAGCGCGCCCGCACGGCCGTACGACCATCGCAACGCCAGGGCGGAACAGCGGCGCAAGGCCGCGGGGGAGGGCAAGAAGTGACACGTCCCGTGACGGCGACCGTCTTCGGAACAGGCTCCTGGGGCACGGCCTTCGCCATGGTGCTCGCCGACGCCGGCTGCGAGGTGACCCTGTGGGGCCGCCGCCGGGAGATCGTCGACGCCATCAACACCGGCCGGACCAACCCGGACTACTTCCCCGACGTCGAACTCCCCGCGAACATCCGGGCCACCACCGACCCGGCGGAGGCCGCGGCCAGCGCCGACTTCACCGTCCTCGCCATCCCCTCCCAGACCCTGCGCGACAACCTCGCCGCCTGGGCCCCGCTGCTGGCCCCCGAGACCGTGCTCGTCTCCCTCATGAAGGGCATCGAACTCGGCACCGCCAAGCGGATGAGCGAGGTCATCGAGGAGGTGGCCAAGGTCCCCGCCGAGCGGATCGCCGTGGTCACCGGCCCCAACCTGGCCGCCGAGATCGTCGCCCGCCAGCCCGCCGCCTCCGTGGTCGCCTGCGTGGACGAGGCCGCCGCCCAGCGCCTCCAGGCCGCCTGCCACACCCCGTACTTCCGGCCCTACACCAGCACCGACGTCATCGGCTGCGAGCTCGGCGGCGCCGTCAAGAACGTCATCGGCCTCGCCGTCGGCATCGCGGACGGCATGGGCCTCGGCGACAACACCAAGGGCTCGCTCATCACCCGCGGCCTGGCCGAAGCCACCCGCCTCGGCGTGGCCATGGGCGCCGACCCGCTCACCTTCTCCGGCCTCGCGGGCCTCGGCGACCTCGTCGCCACCTGCTCCTCGCCGCTCTCCCGGAACCACACCTTCGGCACCAACCTCGGCCGCGGGATGACCCTGGAGGAGACCATCGCGGTCACCAAGCAGACCGCGGAGGGGGTCAAGTCCTGCCAGTCGGTGGCCGATCTGGCCGGCCGGCACGGGGTCGACATGCCGATCACCGACACGGTGGTGGACATCGTCCACCACGGCAAGCCCACCCTGGTGGCCCTCAAGGAGCTGATGGGACGCAGCGCCAAACCGGAACGTCGCTAGCTCCTTTCCGGACGCGTGAGCGGGTACGCTCATGCCGATATGAGCAGCGAGAACCTCCCCCAGACCCCTGAGCAGCAGGGCCGCAAGCCCCGCGTGGCCGTCGTGTTCGGCGGCCGCAGCTCGGAACACGCCATCTCGGTCGTCACGGCGGGCGCCGTACTGCGCTCCATCGACCGGTCCCAGTACGAGGTGCTGCCCATCGGCATCACCACGGACGGCCGGTGGGCGCTGACCGCCGACGAGCCCGAGCGGATGGCCATCGCGGACCGCACCCTCCCGAGCGTCCAGGAGCTCGCGGAATCCGAGGACGGCACCGTCGTGCTCTCGGTGGACCCGGCCAGCCGCCAGGTCGTCTACACCGAGCCCGGCGCCGTCCCGAAGGCCCTGGGCGAGGTCGACGTGGTCTTCCCGGTGCTCCACGGCCCCTACGGCGAGGACGGCACCCTCCAGGGCCTCCTGGAGCTCTCCGGGATCCCGTACGTCGGCTCGGGCGTGCTCGCCTCGGCCGTCGGCCAGGACAAGGACTACATGAAGCGGGTGTTCACCTCCTTCGGGCTCAAGGTCGGCCCGTACGTGACCATCCGCCCCCGCGAGTGGGAGGCCGACCGGGACGCCGCGACGGCCCGGATCCTGGACTTCGCCGCCGAGCACGGCTGGCCGCTGTTCGTGAAGCCCGCCCGCGCCGGCTCCTCCATCGGCATCACCAAGGTCGACGACGCCTCGGGGCTGGAGGCCGCCGTCAAGGAGGCCCGGCGCCACGACCCGAAGATCATCGTGGAGGCGCTGCTGCGCGGCCGCGAGATCGAGTGCGGCGTCCTGGAGTTCGAGGACGGGCCGCGCGCCAGCGTCCCCGCCGAGATCCCGCCGGTCTCCAGCCACGACTTCTACGACTTCGAGGCGAAGTACATCGACTCCGCCTCCGGGATCGTGCCCGCCCCGCTCACCCCGGAGCAGACCGCCGAGGTCCAGCGGCTCGCGGTCGAGGCGTTCGAGGCCGCGTCCTGCGAAGGTCTCGTACGCGCCGACTTCTTCCTCACGGAGGAGGGCGAGTTCGTCATCAACGAGATCAACACGATGCCCGGATTCACGCCGATCTCCATGTACCCGCTGATGTGGCAGGAGTCGGGCGTGCCCTACCCGGAGCTCGTGGACCGGCTGATCCAGGCCGCCCTGCGCCGCTCCACCGGGCTGCGCTAGCCGCTCTCCCGGGCCCGGACAGCCGACCGCCCGCCGCCGGTCCACGACGACCGGCCGGCGGGCGGCGGTGTGCCCGGTGCCCCGGTGGGGCGCGGGCGGGGCTCAGTAGGAGGCCACACCCTCGGGAACGGTCGCGGCGACGGCCGCGGACAGGCCGACGAGCATGCCCGCGTCCGTGGCGTGTTCCTTGTCCACACGGACCTCCGTGTACGCCAGCCGCAGACCGGTGGTGAAACGGAATCCGCCGCCCGCACCGTCGGGAAGCTTCTCCAGCAGCCAGGCCACGCCGTTGACGTGGATGCCCTCCTGCTTCGGATCCAGCATCTGGGGGGGTTTGGCGATCCCGCACCGCAGTACGATCGCCGAGCCGCCCCACGCGGCAGTGAGGTCCGACTCCGGATCGGTGCCGGTCCGCGCCAGCCCGGCCACCGTCTCCGGAAGCTCCTCGTGCAGCGCCGCACAGAGCTTCGCGACGTCGGCGGGCGGCGCGGGCGGCGGATCCACCCGGGCCTCGGAACCACCCGGTGAGCACGCCGCCAGTGCCAGCAGGGCAAGGGCGGCGGGCAGGGCCAGGACACGGAGGGGCCGGCGGTGGAGGGACATCACCGGCCAAGAGTAGACGGGGGCTACAGATGGACCACCGGGCAGGTCAGGGTGCGGGTGATCCCCTCCACCTGCTGGACCTTGGCGACGACCATGCGGCCCAGCTCGTCGACGGTGTCGGCCTGGGCGCGCACGATCACGTCGTACGGCCCCGTCACGTCCTCGGCCTGGATCACCCCCGGGATCTGGCCGATGGACTCGGCGACGAACGACGCCTTGCCCACCTCGGTCTGGATGAGGATGTACGCCTGTACCACGGAACCTCCAGGGCGGCCACGAGGATCATTTCCCCTAACCTTCGGGTGGACCCCACACGAGGGACAGGGCCGGGGGAAGAAGGGACGCCACGGTACCGCGTCGCCGCGCGCCACGGGGAGACCCGGGGCCCCGGCGCCACGCACAGCGGGGCGTGCGGAGAACAGAAGTTGACGTATCTGTTGACGGTACCCAGAGCTGTGACGGCTCGCGACCGCAAGCGGACTGGGCAAGAAGGGGCACAGCGATGAAGGGCACTGTCGGCGAGCTGGGGGAGTTCGGGCTGATCAGGGAGCTCACCTCACGGCTCACCACCACCCCGGCCGTCCGGCTCGGACCGGGCGACGACGCCGCGGTGGTCTCGGCCCCCGACCGGCGCGTCGTGGCGAGCACCGACATCCTCCTGGAGGGCCGGCACTTCCGCCGCGACTGGTCCACGGCCTACGACGTCGGCCGCAAGGCCGCCGCGCAGAACCTGGCGGACATCGCGGCCATGGGCGCGGTACCCACCGCGCTCCTCCTGGGCCTCGTCGTCCCGGCCGAACTCCCGGTCACCTGGCCCACGGAGCTCATGGACGGCATCCGCGACGAATGCCAGGTCGCCGGCGCCGCCGTGGTCGGCGGGGACGTCGTCCGCGGGGACACCATCACCGTCTCCATCACCGCCCTCGGCGACCTGCGCAACCACGAGCCCGTGCTGCGCTCCGGCGCCCAGCCCGGCGACGTCGTCGCCGTCACCGGCTGGCTCGGCTGGTCCGCGGCCGGCTTCGCCGTGCTCTCCCGCGGCTTCCGCTCCCCGCGGGCCTTCGTCGAGGCCCACCGGCGCCCCGAACCGCCCTACCACGCGGGCCCCGCGGCCGCCGGGCTCGGCGCCAGCGCCATGACCGACGTCAGCGACGGCCTGATCGCGGACCTCGGGCACATCGCGGAGGCCAGCAAGGTACGCATCGACCTGCGCTCGGCGGCCGTCGACATCCCCACGCAGATGCACGACATCGGCCAGGCCGTCGGCGTGGACCCGCTCCAGTGGGTGCTCACCGGGGGAGAGGACCACGCGATCGTGGCCACCTTCCCGCCCGACGTGAAGCTGCCCGCCCGCTGGAAGGTCATCGGCGAGGTGCTGAACCGCTCCGCGCTGCCCCAGGTGACCGTCGACGGCGCCCCCTGGACCAGCACCGGCGGCTGGGACCACTTCGGGGACGACCCGGTGGCCGAGGGCAACGCGCTGTGAACGCCGCCCCGCCGCTCTGCCTCACCGTCGCCGGATCCGACTCCGGCGGCGGCGCGGGCATCCAGGCCGACCTCAAGACCATGCTCGCGCTCGGCGTGCACGGCATGAGCGTGGTGACCGCCGTGACCGCGCAGAACTCCCTCGGGGTACGCGGAGCCTGGGACCTGCCCGCCGAGGCCGTCAGGGCCCAGTACCGGGCCGTGGTGGACGACATAGGCGTGCACGCCGTGAAGACCGGCATGCTCTCCTCCGCCGTCCTGGTGGAGACCGTGGCCGAACTGCTCGACGGCATCGCCGCACCCGTGGTCGTGGACCCCGTCGGCGTCTCCAAGCACGGGGACGCGCTGCTCGCCGCCTCCGCGGTGGGCGCCGTACGCACCGCACTGCTGCCGCGCGCCACCGTGGCCACCCCGAACCTCGACGAGGTGGCGCAGCTCACCGGCGTCGTCGTGGAGACCGAGGACGACATGCGCCGGGCCGCCGACGCCGTCCTCGGGCTCGGCCCGCGCTGGGCCCTGATCAAGGGCGGGCACCTCGCCGCGCACGCGGACCGGGCGGTGGACCTGCTCACCGACGGGACCGCCGAGCGGTGGCTCGACGCCCCCCGCCACTCCAACCGGCACACCCACGGCACCGGCTGCACCCTCGCCAGCGCGATCGCGGCCGGCCTCGCCAGGGGCCTCGCCGTCCCGGAGGCCGTCACCGCAGCCAAGGAGTACGTCACCGGCGGCATCGCGGCCGGCTTCGCCCTCGGGGCGGGCATCGGCCCGGTGGACCACGCCTGGCAGCTGCGCCGACCGGGCCTCTAAAGCCGCCCGGACAAGGCAAAAGGCCGGTCCACCAGAGGTGGACCGGCCTTCTTGGCAACCGGAAGGGGCTGCGCTACGACGGGCGTCAGCGCGAGACCTTGCCGGCCTTGATGCACGAGGTGCAGGCGTTGAGGCGCTTCGGCGTCCCATTGACCACGGCACGGACGCGCTGGATGTTCGGGTTCCAGCGACGCGAGGTGCGGCGGTGCGAGTGGGAGATGTTGTTGCCGAAGCTCGGCCCCTTGGCGCAAACGTCGCAGTTGGCAGCCACAGGTCACTCCAAAGACTTCAGATGCAATTACAGTGAATCCGGCGCACCGGAATCAGAGGTCTGAAGTGGTTTGCCGGGGGAAAGACCCGACTCTCATCGGGCAACCGGAGCAGCATACAACGACTGCGCCCGTCCAAGAAAACTACCATGGCGGCCGCCCGGCCCGCCCCACGGTCCTGTCTCCGGGGCAGCCCTTCGTTACCCTGCGGTGAACCCTGGCCCGCACAAGGAGGAACGCCCGGTGCCGCACGAGCCGCAGCCGCAGCCCGCCGACGAGCTCGACGCCGAAGCGGTACGCACCTGGAGCTCCCTGGCCCTCGCCGCACTGGGCCGGGCCCGCGAGGACATCGACGCGATCAACGTCTACCCGGTGGCCGACGCCGACACCGGCACCAACCTCTACCTCACCGCCGAGTCCGCCGACCGCGCGCTGACCGACGCCCTCACGGACACCGCCCCCGCCTCCCTGTCCCGGGCCGTACGGGCCTGGGCGCACGGGGCGCTCGTAGGCGCCCGCGGGAACTCCGGGACCATCCTGGCGCAGCTGCTGCGCGGGGTGGCCGACGTACTCGGCACCGACCCCGGGGAACCCGCCGGTGCCCCGGCACCCGGCCCCGGCGGGCTGCTGGCGCGGGCGCTGACCCGGGCCGCGGAGGAGGCGTACGCGGCCGTCGCGCACCCGGTGGAGGGGACCATGCTCACCGTCGCCGGGGCCGCCGCGCGGGCCGCCGAGACCGCCTCGGCCGCCGCCGGCACCGCCGTGGACGTGGCCAGGGCCGCCTACGACGCCGCCCGCGCCGCCCTCGCCGAGACCCCCGGGCAGCTCGCCGCGCTGGACCGGGCCGGGGTGGTCGACGCGGGGGGCTGCGGGCTGGTCGCCGTACTCGGGGCCCTGTGGCAGGCGCTGTCCGGGCAGGAACCGGCCGCGGAGCCCGTGGCCGGACCGGCCGCCGGAGCCGCGGCGGAGCCCGGGGACCCCTGCGCGCGGGAGGAGGAGGGGCCCGCGTACGAGGTGATCTACCTGCTGGAGGCGTCCGCGGAGGCCGTCGCCGTCCTGCGCGAACGGCTCGACGCGCTCGGGGACTCCCTCGTCGTGGTCGGCGGGGACGGGCTGTGGAACGTGCACGTCCACGTCGACGACCCCGGCGCCGCCGTGGAGGCGGGCGTCGAGGCCGGCCGGCCGTACCGGATACGGATCACCCACTTCGGGGACGCGCGCCGCCACGGCCGGGGCGAACGCGCCCAGCGGGCCGTGGTCGCCGTGGTCCCGGGCGAGGGACTGGCCGTGCTGTGCGGGGAGGCCGGGGCCACCACCGTGCTCGTCCGCCCCGGCGAGGCGCCCGCCGCCGCCGAACTGCTCGACGCCGTACGCCGCGCCCACGCCCGCGAGGTGGTCCTCCTCGCGGGCGGCGCCGAACTGCGCGCCGCCGCGGCCGCGGCCGCCGAACAGGCCCGCGCCGACGGGGTCCGGGTCGCCGTCATCCCCACCCGGTCCGCCGTCCAGGGCCTGGCCGCGCTCGCCGTGCACGACCCGGACGGCAGCTTCGACGAGGACGTGGTCGCCATGACCGCCGCGGCCGGCGCCACCCGCTACGGCGAACTCGCCGTCGCCGAGAGCCGGTCCTTCACCTCGGCCGGCATCTGCCAGGCCGGGGACGTGCTCGGCCTCATCGACGGCGACGTCGCCGTGATCGGCGCGGCCCTGGCCGAGACCGCCGAGGCCGTCCTGGACCGCATGCTCGGCTCCGGCGGCGAACTCGTCACCCTGGTCCTCGGACCCGAGGTGCCGGACGGCGTCGCCGAACGCCTGGAGGCGTACGTGCAGCACGGCCACCTCGCCGTGGACACCGTCACCTACCGGGGCGGGCGGTACTCGGCGCCGCTCCTCATCGGGGTGGAATAGCGGGCTTGTCAGCGCCATGGTGTGCAATGGAACACGTGCCCGCGCTCGACGAAGACCTCAAGAAGACGCTCGGTCCCGCCACCGCCAAGGTGCTGGCCGAGCAGCTCGGCCTGCACACGGCCCTGGACCTGCTCCACCACTACCCGCGGCGGTACGCCGAGCGCGGTGAGCTGACCTCGCTGGCCGAGCTCGCGGACCAGATCGACGAGCACGTCACCGTCGTCGCGCAGGTCGCCGACGCCCGCGTCCTGAGCTTCAACGGCGGCCGGGGCAAGCGCCTGGAGGTGACCATCACCGACGGCAGCGGCCGGCTCCAGCTCGTCTTCTTCGGCGCGGGCGTCCACAAACCGCACAAGGACCTGCTGCCCGGCACCCGCGCGATGTTCGCCGGGAAGGTCTCCCGCTTCAACAACAAGCTCCAGCTCGCGCACCCGGCGTACGAACCCCTCGGCGGGGACGCCTCCGACCGGGACGCCGCCACCGCCTTCGCCAACCAGCTCATCCCGATCTACCCGGCCTGCGCCAAGCTGGAGTCCTGGAAGATCGCCAAATGCGTGGACGCGGTCCTGCCCGCCGCCCAGGAGACCGTGGACCCGCTGCCGCCCGCCCTGCGCGAGGGCCGCGGGCTGATCCCGCTCACCGAGGCCCTGCTGAAGATCCACCGGCCCGCCACCAAGGCCGACATCGAGGACGCCCGCCAACGCCTCAAGTGGGACGAGGCGTTCGTCCTCCAGGTCGCCCTCGCCCGCCGCCGGCACGCCGACTCCCAGCTCCCGGCCGTTCCCCGCCGCCCCACGCCGGGCGGGCTGCTCGACGCCTTCGACGCCAAGCTCCCCTTCACCCTCACCGACGGCCAGCACACGGTCTCGCGGGAGATCTTCGACGACCTCGCCACCAGCCACCCCATGCACCGCCTCCTCCAGGGCGAGGTCGGCTCCGGCAAGACGATGGTGGCGCTGCGGGCCATGCTCGCCGTCGTGGACTCCGGCGGGCAGGCGGCCATGCTCGCGCCCACCGAGGTACTGGCCCAGCAGCACCACCGGTCCGTCGTCGAGATGATGGGCGAGCTGGCCGAGGGCGGCATGCTCGGCGGCTCCGACCAGGGCACCAAGGTGGTACTCCTCACCGGGTCCATGGGCACGGCCGCGCGCCGGCAGGCCCTGCTCGACCTGGTCACCGGCGAGGCCGGGATCGTCATCGGCACGCACGCGCTCATCGAGGACAAGGTGCAGTTCCACGACCTCGGCCTGGTCGTCGTCGACGAACAGCACCGCTTCGGCGTGGAGCAGCGCGACGCCCTGCGCTCCAAGGGCAAGCAGCCCCCGCACCTGCTGGTCATGACCGCCACCCCGATCCCGCGCACCGTCGCCATGACCGTCTTCGGGGACCTGGAGACCTCCGTCCTCGACCAGCTGCCCGCCGGCCGCTCGCCCATCGCCACCCATGTGGTCCCCGCCAAGGACAAGCCGCATTTCCTCGCCCGCGCCTGGGAGCGGGTCCGCGAGGAGGTGGAGAAGGGCCACCAGGCGTATGTGGTGTGCCCGCGCATCGGGGACGGCGAGGACGACCCGAAGAAGAAGCAGGCCGCCGACGAGGCCGACCGGCGGCCCCCGCTCGCCGTCCTGGAGATCGCCGAGCAGCTGGGCCGCGGACCACTGGCCGGGCTGAGCGTCGAGGTACTGCACGGCCGGATGGACCCCGCCGACAAGGACGAGGTCATGCGCCGCTTCGCGGCCGGCGAGGTCGACGTCCTGGTGGCCACCACGGTCATCGAGGTCGGGGTGAACGTCCCCAACTCCACCGTCATGGTGATCATGGACGCGGACCGCTTCGGCGTCTCCCAGCTCCACCAGCTGCGCGGCCGCGTCGGCCGCGGCTCCGCCCCGGGCCTGTGCCTGCTGGTCAGCGAGATGCACGAGGCCAGCCCCGCCCGGGCCCGGCTCGCCGCCGTCGCCGCCACCCTCGACGGCTTCGAGCTCTCCCGGATCGACCTGGAGCAGCGCCGCGAGGGAGACGTCCTCGGCCAGGCCCAGTCCGGGGTGCGCTCCTCCCTGCGGATGCTCGCCGTCATCGAGGACGAGGAGGTCATCGCCCAGGCCCGCGAGGAGGCCACCCGCGTCGTCGCCGAGGACCCCGCGCTCGACGGGCTGCCGGGCCTGCGCACCGCCCTCGACGCCCTGCTCGACACCGAACGCGAGCAGTACCTGGAGAAGGGCTGACCGGTACGACCTATCGTGGGAGTGCCGCGACGAGCGCCGCGGCACCCCCTGTCGTCGTACCGAAGGACCCCAGATGACCCGCGTGATCGCCGGCAGCGCCGGCGGGCGACGGCTGGCCGTGCCCCCCGGCACCGGCACCCGGCCCACCTCGGACCGGATGCGCGAGGGCCTGTTCTCCACCTGGGAGTCCCTGCACGGCATCGAGGGGGCCCGGGTGCTCGACCTGTACGGCGGCTCGGGCGCCGTCGGCCTGGAGGCCCTGTCCCGGGGCGCGGACCACACCCTGCTCGTCGAGGCCGACGCCAAGGCGGCCAAGGCGATCCGCGACAACATCCGGACGCTGGGCCTGCCCGGCGCCGAGTTCCGCGCCGGCAAGGCCGAGCAGGTCGTGGCGGCCCGCGCGGCCGGGGAACCGTACGACGTCGTCTTCCTGGACCCGCCGTACGCCGTGGACAGCGCCGAACTGCGCGAGATCCTGATCACACTCCGCTCCAATGGCTGGATCACGGACGACGCGATGGTCACCGTGGAGCGGAGCACCAGGAGCGGTGCCTTCCCGTGGCCCGAGGGCTTCGAGCCGCTCCGGTCCCGCAAGTACGGCGAGGGCACCCTGTGGTACGGCCGCGCCGCCAGCACCCGCGAAGACTCATGAACGAGGGAGTTCAGTTGCGCCGCGCCGTCTGTCCGGGATCCTTCGACCCCATCCACAACGGACACCTCGACATCATCGGCCGCGCCTCCCGGCTGTACGACGTCGTGCACGTCGCCGTGATGATCAACAAGTCCAAGCAGGGCCTGTTCACCGTCGAGGAGCGGGTCGAGCTGATCCGCGAGGCGACCGCCGACTACGGCAACGTCGAGGTGGAGTCCTTCCACGGACTGCTCGTCGACTTCTGCAAGGAGCGGGACATCCCGGCCATCGTCAAGGGCCTGCGCGCGGTCAGCGACTTCGACTACGAGCTCCAGATGGCCCAGATGAACCTGGGCCTGTCGGGCGTCGAGACGCTGTTCGTCCCGACCATCCCCACCTACAGCTTCCTGTCCTCCTCGCTGGTCAAGGAGGTCGCGACCTGGGGCGGCGACGTGGCCCACCTGCTGCCCGCCCCCGTGCACACGGCGCTGCTGGAACGGCTGCGCGACCGCTGACCGCCTGACGGCCCGTCAGGCGGTGCCGGTAGCCGGCCCGCCGGCCGTACAGTCGTCCCGTCCGTCTCGGGAACCGCCCGAGGCCGAGAGAGTGCGAGCCCCCATGGACGTGCAGAAGAAGCTCGACGAGATCGTCGCGGCCGTCGGCGGCGCCCGGTCCATGCCCATGTCGGCCTCCTGCGTGATCAACCGCGCCGAACTGCTCGCGCAGCTGGAAGAGGTCCGCCAGGCGCTGCCCGGCTCGCTCGCCCAGGCCCAGGAACTCATCGGCGACCGCGAGCACATGGTCCAGGAGGCCCGCCGGGAGGCGGAGCGGATCATCGACGCCGCGCACGACCGGCGCGGCTCGCTGATCTCCGACACCGAGGTCGTACGGCGCTCCCAGGCCGAGGCGGACCGGGTGCTGGAGGAGGCCCGCCGGGAGGCGGAGACGATCCGGGCGGAGGCCGACGACTACGTCGACAGCAAGCTCGCGAACTTCGAGGTCGTCCTGACCAAGACCATCGGTTCCGTGGACCGGGGCCGCGAGAAGCTGCTGGGCCGCGGCCCCGGCCTGGACGAGCAGGGCTACCCGGACGCGGACGCCCCGGAGCGCAGCCACGACCCCGAGACGCAGCGCCAGCAGGCCGACGCCTACGTGGACGCCAAGCTGGCCACCTTCGAGGCCGTGCTCGCGGGCACCCTGGAGGCCGTGGGCCGCGGCCGGCAGAAGCTGCTGGGCCGGGTCCCGACGGACGAGCTGGGCGCGCACATGGCGGCGCAGGACGCGGCGGGCGGCCAGCCCTCCCGGACGGCCAGCGACGCGGACTTCCTGGCGGGCCTCGCGGAGCCCGAGCCCGCCGGGCCCGCGGCGGCGCCGCTCACGGCCCAGCCGGAGCCGGTGTACGACGCGTACGGCTACCCGCAGCAGCCGGCCGCGGCCGCGCAGCAGGACCCGTACGGCTACCAGGACCCCTACGGCGGCTACGGGCAGCAGCCCGACCCGTACGCGGCCTACCAGCAGCCCGATCCGTACGCCGCGTACCCGCAGCAGCAGCCCCAGCAGGGGCACCAGGGTCAGCAGGGGCACCAGGGTCAGCACGGGCAGGAGGGTCAGCACGGACAGCAGGGGCAGCAGCCCGCGCTCGACGAGACCAGCTTCTTCGACACGAGCATGATCAACCTGGACCAGCTGCGCCAGTACGAGCAGGGGCGCTGAACCCGGATTGGGCTCAGAGCGAAGCGCCGGGTATCCTGGCTCTTCGGTCGCGCGTATGCACCGCGATCCGTGCTGCCCGTACATGCGGAATTCACGCAGCACTCTTCGATCTTCAGCGATCTGTGAAAGCAGGAACGGCCCTGAACACCCGCCTCGACCACCGCAACCCCCTCGTGTTCGACACGCACGAGCTGGGTCGGCGTCCTGGTGCCATGCAGCGGCTGTCCCGTGAGATCGCGGCGCCGGCGGACCTCGGTATCGCCGGTGTCATCGGAGTGCCGGAAGGCGCTCCGCTGAAGCTCAGCCTCCGCCTCGAGTCGGTCATGGAAGGGGTGCTTGTCACAGGCACCGTCCGTGCATCGGCGGCGGGGGAGTGCGTAAGGTGTCTGGAGGCCGTCGAGCGTGAGCTCAAGGCGGACTTCCAGGAGATGTTCTCGTACCCTGACGCCGACGACCGGGGCCGCGCCAAGGCGGAGCCGGCCGACGACGCCGAGGACGACGAGGACACGCTTTTCCTCGAGGACGGCTTGTTCGACCTCGAACCCGTGCTGCGCGATGCGGTGGTGCTCGCACTGCCGATGCAGCCGGTGTGCCGGGAGGACTGTCTGGGACTGTGCCCCGATTGCGGGCTCAGCCTGAACGACGACCCGGAGCACCACCACGACGCCGTCGACATCCGTTGGGCGGCATTGCAGGAACTCGTCGTTACCGATCAGGACGACGAGAAGGACAACATGAGCGGCACTGCATCTGACGACGTTCAGAGCGCCGCCGAGAAGCAGGAGAAGTAGCCGTGGCTGTTCCGAAGCGGAAGATGTCGCGCAGCAACACGCGCCACCGCCGGTCGCAGTGGAAGGCTGCGGTCCCCACCCTGGTTTCGTGTGAGCGTTGCCAGGAGCCGAAGCTCCAGCACATCGCGTGCCCGAGCTGCGGCACCTACAACAAGCGCCAGGTCCTCGAGGTCTGAGCGGCTGGTGAGAGGCGCAATGTCTGAACTGTCCAACGCTGAGAAGCAGGCAGACAGTAACAACGCGGCCTCGTCCCACACGCTTCTGGAAGGGCGGCTCGGGTATCGACTCGAGTCCGCCCTTCTGGTGCGTGCACTGACCCACCGCTCGTACGCGTACGAGAACGGCGGTCTGCCCACCAACGAACGGCTGGAGTTCCTCGGGGACTCCGTGCTGGGCCTGGTGGTCACGGACACGCTGTACACGACCCACCCGGATCTCCCCGAAGGCCAGCTGGCCAAGCTTCGGGCCGCGGTGGTCAACTCGCGTGCACTGGCGGAGGTCGGGCGCGGCCTCGACCTCGGTTCCTTCATCCGGCTCGGCCGGGGCGAAGAGGGCACGGGCGGCCGGGACAAGGCATCCATCCTCGCCGACACGCTCGAAGCGGTCATCGGCGCGGTCTACCTCGATCAGGGCCTCGACGCGGCCTCGGAGCTGGTCCACCGGCTCTTCGACCCGCTCATCGAGAAGTCCTCGAACCTCGGGGCCGGCCTGGACTGGAAGACCAGCCTGCAGGAGCTCACGGCGGCCGAAGGTCTCGGCGTGCCCGAGTACCTGGTCACCGAGACCGGTCCGGACCACGAGAAGACCTTTACCGCTGCTGCCCGCGTCGGTGGTGTCTCGTACGGCACCGGCACCGGCCGCAGCAAGAAGGAAGCGGAACAGCAGGCCGCCGAGTCGGCGTGGCGCGGGATCCGCGCCGCGGCGGACGAGCGGATCGCGGCGGCAGCGGCCGCCGCGGACGGGGCCCCGGCCCCGGTACCGGCCGTGGACGGCGGGGCTCCGGCGCCCGCCGACCGCACGCCGGACGCCTGACCCCTCCTTCGGGTCCTTCCACGCCCGCCCCTGCCGAAAGCAGGGGCGGGCGCTGCCGTTTCCGGGCGGCCGGTACCCTCGCGGGAGCGCCCAGAACGTATCCACCGGAGGTCCCCCGTGCCCGAGCTGCCCGAAGTCGAAGTCGTGCGGCGGGGGCTGGAGCGCTGGGTCGCCGGGCGGACCGTGGCCGCCGTTGAGGTCCTCCACCCCCGGGCCGTACGCCGCCACCCCGCCGGTGGCGCCGACTTCGCGGCCCGGCTGCGCGGCGAGACCATCGGGGTGCCGCGGCGGCGCGGCAAATACCTGTGGCTGCCCCTGGAGGGGCGGGAGCTGTCGGTGCTCGGGCACCTGGGCATGAGCGGGCAGCTGCTCGTCCAGCCCGAGGACGCCCCGGACGAGAAGCACCTGCGCATCCGGGTCCGCTTCGCCGACACCACCGGAACGGAGCTGCGCTTCGTGGACCAGCGGACCTTCGGCGGGCTCTCCCTGCACGAGGTCGCCGCGGGCGGAGCGGACGGGCTGCCCGATGTCATCGCGCACATCGCCCGCGACCCCCTGGACCCGATGTTCGACGAGCTGGCCTACCACCTCGCGCTGCGCGCCCGGCGGACCACCGTCAAGCGGGCGCTGCTCGACCAGTCGCTGATCAGCGGGGTCGGCAACATCTACGCGGACGAGGCGCTGTGGCGCTCGAAGCTGCACTACGAGCGCCCCACCGGGCAGCTCACGCGCCCCCGGAGCATGGAACTCCTCGGCCATGTCCGGGACGTCATGAACGCGGCCCTCGCCGTCGGCGGCACCAGCTTCGACAGCCTCTACGTGAACGTGAACGGGGAGTCGGGCTACTTCGACCGCTCCCTCGACGCCTACGGACGCGAGGACGAGCCCTGCCGGCGCTGCGGCACCCCGATGCGGCGGCGGCCGTGGATGAACCGGTCGAGCTACTTCTGCCCGCGCTGTCAGCGTCCGCCGCGGGTCGCGTCGTAGGACTCGCGGGCGGAGAGCACCGCCGGCATGCTGCCCTCCAGGTGGTGGATGAGGGCGAGCAGCCGGTCCGCGACCCCGATGCCGAGCGGGGTCAGCTCGTAGTCCACGCGCGGCGGGTTGGTCGGCTGCGCCTCGCGGTGGACGATGCCGTCGCGCTCCAGGGCGTGCAGTGTCTGCGAGAGCATCTTCTCGCTGACGCCGTCCACCCGGCGGCGCAGCTCGTTGAACCGGACCGGCCCCTCCCGCAGGGCGCCCACGGTGAGGCTGCCCCAGCGGCCGGTGACATGTTCCAGCGTCTCGCGCGAGGGGCAGGCACGGGCGAACACGTCGAACGGCAGCCCGGCGTCCAGCTCGGCTTCGGTACAGGCGGGGGTGTCCATCACACAAGCGTACCGCCAGGCAGCGCTAACTGGAGGATTGCGCTTTCTGAAAGTTAGTTACGGGTCGTTCCCCGGGTCAGAAGCCGAAGTCCTGGGTCCACCAGGGGCCGCCGTCGGCGGAGTACAGGCCGACGCCCAGGGTGCGGAAATCGCAGTTCAGGATGTTCGCCTTGTGGCCCGGGCTGTCCATCCAGGCGCGCATCACGGCGTCGGCGTCACCCTGGCCCCGGGCGATGTTCTCGGCGCCGAGGCCCGAGAGGCCGGCCTTGGCGGCGCGGTCCCAGGGGGTGTTGCCGTCGGGGTCCTCGTGGGCGAAGAAGCCGCGGGTGGCCATGTCCTTGCTGAAGGCCCCGGCCAGGGAGGCCAGCGGCGGGTTGGCGCGGACCGGGCCGCAGCCGGCCTGGGCGCGGGCCTGGTTCACCAGGGTCACCACGGCCTCCTCCTCGGCGGAGTGGCCGGTGAGGCTGGGGCGGGTCGCGGAGGCGGAGGGGGCCGGCTCGGGCGCCTTGGTCGTCGGGGGAGCGGGGGCCGGGGGAGTCGGGGGAGCCGGCGGAGGCGTGGGGGAGGCGGGTGCCTTCGAGGGCGGCGCGGGCGGGGTCGGCTTCGGGGTCTCCGGGGCCGGCTTCTGCCGCGGGGTCTCGGTGGAGGGCGCCGGTACGGGGACCACCGGCGGGCGGGTGGCCTGCGGGGCCTGCGGGGTGTCCGGGGCCGACGGGGCGGGTGCCGCGGGGGTCTCCGGGCTCGGCGGGGCCGAAGGGGAAGGGGAGGCCGACGGGGTGGGAGAGGCCGGGGCGCTCGGGGAGGCCGGCGGGCGCGGGGAGGTGCCGCCGGTGGCGGGGGCCGTGGCGTCGCGGCCGGTCAGGTTGACCAGACCGCCCTGCTGCCGGAGCGCGGCGTCGGGGGAGGGGGAGGGCTTGGCCTTGGCCGCGGGCGAGGTGGTGTCCGTACCGCCGACGCCCACATAGGGGAAGGAGTCGCCGACCGGCAGCATGCCGGTGGTGACGGCGGCGGTGCCGAGGGCCACGGCCACCGCGCCGGCCAGCAGGCCGGTGCGCAGGGCGGTGCCGTGCGTGCCGCCGCGGCGCGGCGGGGCGGGGAGCCGGTGACGTCCCATCGGTGTCGTGCCTTCCTGACCGGATCAAGATCATCCCTAAACCACCCAAAAGGGTGAGTTCATTGCTGCGCGACTGTACGGCATGGGGCCCCGGGGGCGATGTGACCTGAAACCGGGGGCCCGGTTAGCGTGCACGCATGAATGAAGACGTCCGCATGACCGCCTGGGTGCGCGGTCGGGTGCAGGGAGTGGGCTTCCGCTGGTTCACCAGGGAGAACGCTCTGGAGATCGGTGGCGTGGTCGGCTTCGCGCTCAACCTCGACGACGGGCGGGTACAGGTGGTCGCCGAAGGTCAACGTGAGAATTGCCACCGGCTCCTCGACTGGCTGCGCTCCGCCGACACGCCCGGCAGGGTGGACGGGGTGACAGAGATCTGGGGCACACCGCGTGGTGGCTACGACGGCTTCGGGATGCGCTGAGCGATTCGACTGATCATGCACTGATCACATCTCGGGACCGCCGCATACGGTCGGAACTGGGCGTTTACCGCCGACGCGTTGCCGGGGCCCCGGATCCGTGGAAGGCTCGGAGATGAGGATGATCTCCACATCGCTCACGCGGGGCGCGGCGCCCGCCGATACGGGGCGTGATCGTGTTGACCGTCAAACTTTTTGGTGAGACGCTGGAAGCCCCGCGCACCTGAGCTGTTTGGCAGTGCTGGCAGTAGTAAGCGCAGTGACTGACAGTCGCTGCCGGACATCCGCGGGTGCGATTCCCTCACGACCCACACCGCTTCGGTCGGTCACTCAGTGTGGAGGACCATCCATCATGGCAAAGGCGCTTCTCGGTTACGTCGGCGGTTCCGACCCGCGACTCCTCGCCGAGATGCGACGGCTTCAGCAGCGCGTCCAGGACCTCGAGTCCGAGCTCGTACGGATTCAGTCCGAAAATGACGCGCTGAACGCGGCCGCCGCTCAGCACGACGGAGACTCGCTGCTGGACAGCATCGACATCGACGTACCCCAGGCGGAGCCTGCGCTCACCTGATCGCTCAACCCGTCGCTCGATTTCCAGCACCGCATGATCTGCAAGGGACGCTCCGGCGTCCCTTCTTTTCATTTCCGCGCCTCGTCACCCCCTGCCCGCCGCGCCGCTCGGGCCCGCAGGGCCAGGTGGGGGGCGTGGTGCTTGTGACGTCGATCGTGCCCGGCACCTTCATGGGTGAAACCGGGGGCGAGAGGTAGAGTCCGGCTGCGTGCACCTCAAGTCCCTGACCCTGCGTGGCTTCAAGTCCTTCGCCTCCGCCACCACCCTGCGCTTCGAACCGGGCATCACCTGTGTGGTGGGGCCGAACGGCTCGGGCAAGTCCAATGTGGTGGACGCGCTGTCCTGGGTCATGGGCGAGCAGGGGGCCAAGTCCCTGCGCGGCGGGAAGATGGAGGACGTCATCTTCGCCGGGACCACCGGCCGGCCGCCGCTCGGGCGCGCCGAGGTGTCCCTGACCATCGACAACTCCGACGGCGCGCTGCCCATCGACTACGCCGAAGTGACCATCACCCGGATCATGTTCCGCGGCGGCAGCAGCGAGTACCAGATCAACGGTGACACCTGCCGGCTGCTGGACATCCAGGACCTGCTGTCCGACTCCGGCATCGGCCGCGAGATGCACGTGATCGTCGGCCAGGGCCAGCTGGACTCCGTCCTGCACGCCGACCCCATGGGCCGCCGCGCCTTCATCGAGGAGGCGGCCGGCGTACTCAAGCACCGCAAGCGCAAGGAGAAGGCGCTGCGGAAGCTCGACGCGATGCAGGCCAATCTCGCGCGGGTGCAGGACCTCGGGGACGAGCTGCGCCGGCAGCTCAAGCCGCTGGGACGGCAGGCGGCGGTCGCCCGGCGCGCGGCCGTCATCCAGGCCGACCTGCGCGACGCGCGGCTGCGGCTGCTCGCCGACGACCTGGTCGGTCTGCGGCGCGCACTCGACGCGGAGATCGCGGACGAGGCGGCACTCAAGGAGCGCAAGGAGAGCGCCGAGGCGCGGCTCGCGGTGGCGCTGCGGCGCGAGGCCGAGCTGGAGGAGGCCGTACGGGAGCTGGCGCCGCGGCTCCAGCGGGCGCAGCAGACCTGGTACGAGCTCTCCCAGCTGGCCGAGCGGATCCGCGGCACCGCCTCCCTCGCGGACGCGCGGGTCAAGTCCGCGACCGCGCCGGTGGAGGAGGAGCGGCGCGGCCGGGACCCGGAGGACCTGGAGCGCGAGGCCGAGCGGATCCGCGAGCAGGAGGCCGAGCTGACGGCGGCCCTGGAGGCGGCTTCCCGGGCCCTGGAGGACACCAGCGGGCACCGGGCCGAGCTGGAACGGGAGCTCGCGGACGAGGAACGGCGGCTGCGGGACGCCGCGCGGGCCCTCGCGGACCGGCGCGAGGGGCTGGCCCGGCTGACGGGACGGCTCGGCGCGGCCCGCTCCCGCGCGGGGGCGGCGCAGGCCGAGATCGACCGGCTGAGCCTGGCGCGGGACGAGGCGCAGGCCCGGGCGGCCGGGGCGCAGGCGGAGTACGAGGCGCTGGCGGAGGAGGTCGGCGGGCTCGACGAGCCCTCGGCGGAGGCGGACCACGAGACGGCGCGGGCCGGGCTGGAAGAGGCCGAGGCCGCGCTCGGCTCCGCGCGGGAGGACCTGGCGGCGGCGGAACGCGCGCGGGCGGCGGTCTCGGCCCGCCGGGACGCCCTGGCGCTGGGGCTGCGCCGCAAGGACGGTACGGGCGCGCTGCTCGCGGCGCGGGAACGGCTGGCGGGCCTGCTCGGGCCCGCGGCGGAACGGCTCACGGTGACCCCGGGGTACGAGGCCGCCGTGGCGGCGGCGCTGGGCTCGGCGGCGGACGCCCTGGCGGTGGCCTCCCCGCAAGCGGCGGCCGGGGCCATCCGCCACCTCCGCGAGGCCGACGCGGGCCGTGCCACCTTCCTGATCGCTTCGCCCCGCGCGGCCCACCCGGAGACCCCGCCCGCCGGGCCGGGTTCCGCCGCGGAGTTCATCGGCGGGGACGAGGACCTGGTGCGGGCCGTGGCCTGGGTGCTGCGGGAGCACGTCGTGGTCGGCACCCTCGACGAGGCCGCAGCGCGGGTCGCGGGGGAGCCGGGCACGGTGGCGGTCACCCGGGAGGGGGATGTGCTCGGCGCGCGTCTCGCGCACGGGGGTTCGGCCGGGGCGCCGAGCCTGATCGAGGTGCAGGCGGCGGTGGACGAGGCCGCGGCCGAGCTCACCCGCCTGGACGAACGCTGCGGGGAACTCGACGCGGCGCGGACAGCGGCGCAGGAGCGGCGGCAGGACGCGGCGGCCCTGGTGGACGAGCTGGCGGAGCGGCGGCGCGCCGCCGAGCAGGCCCGCGCCGGGGTCGCGCAGCAGCTCGGGCGGCTCGCCGGGCAGGCGAAGGGGGCCGCCGGAGAGGCCGAACGGGCCGCGGCCGCCGCGGCCAAGGCCCAGGAGGCGCTGGAGCAGGCGCAGGCCGAGGTCGAGGAATGCGCGGAACGGCTCGCGGTGGCCGAGGAGATCCCGGTGGAGGAGGAGCCGGACAGCTCCCGCCGGGACCGCCTCGCGGCCGACGGGGCGAACGCCCGCCAGACCGAGATGGAGGCGCGGCTCCAGCTGCGTACCCATGAGGAACGGGTCAAGGGGCTCGCCGGGCGGGCGGACTCCCTCGACCGGGCGGCCCGCGCCGAACGCGAGGCCCGCACCCGCGCCGAGCGCCGCCGCGCCCGGCGCCGGCACGAGGCGGAGGTGGCCGGGGCGGTCGCGGACGGGGCCCGCCAGCTCCTCGCGCATGTGGAGGTCTCCCTCCACCGGGCCGAGGCCGAACGCGCCCTGGCCGAGCGGGCCAAGGGGCTGCGCGAACAGGAGCTCGGCGAGGCGCGCACCACCGGCCGCGAGCTCAAGAGCGAGCTGGACAAGCTCACCGACTCCGTCCACCGCGGCGAGGTGCTGGGCGCCGAGCAGCGGCTGCGCATCGAGGCGCTGGAGGCGAAGGCGCTGGAGGAGTTCGGCATGGAGCCGGTCGGGCTCGTCGCCGAATACGGCCCCGACCAGCCCGTTCCGCCGTCCCCGCCCGCCGACGGCGAGACGCTGCCGGAGGATCCGGAGCACCCGCGCAACCGGCCCGGCCCCTTCGTACGGGTGCAGCAGGAGAAGCGGCTCAAGGCGGCCGAACGGGCCTATCAGCAGCTCGGCAAGGTCAATCCGCTGGCGCTGGAGGAGTTCGCCGCGCTGGAGGAGCGCCACCAGTTCCTCAGCGAGCAGCTGGAGGATCTTCGCAAGACCAGGGCCGACCTCCTTCAAGTGGTGAAGGAGGTCGACCAGCGGGTCGAGCAGGTGTTCACCGAGGCGTACCGGGACACGGCCCGCGAATTCGAGGGGGTGTTCGCGCGCTTGTTCCCGGGCGGTGAGGGCAGGTTGCTGCTGACCGACCCGGACAACATGCTCACCACGGGGGTGGAGGTGGAGGCCCGCCCGCCGGGGAAGAAGGTGAAGCGGCTGTCGCTGCTCTCCGGCGGCGAGCGCTCGCTGACGGCCGTGGCACTGCTGGTCTCCATCTTCAAGGCACGGCCCAGCCCGTTCTACGTGATGGACGAGGTGGAGGCCGCGCTCGATGACACCAATCTCCAGCGGCTGATCCGGATCATGGAGGAGCTGCAGGAGAGCTCCCAGCTGATCGTGATCACGCACCAGAAGCGGACGATGGAGGTCGCGGACGCGCTCTACGGCGTCTCCATGCAGGGCGACGGGGTGTCCAAGGTCATCAGTCAGAGGCTTCGCTGAGTCCGATTCCTTCAAGAAGTGAATTCAGATGCGGCGCTATGTGGTTCACATGAAGTTCATCCGAAGTATTGACTTCACGAAATGAACGCATAGGCTCGCTCCGCTGTCTCCCGCCTTCGGGTGGTGCCCGATCTTGACCTGTGCGCCACTGTAAGGACGGACGAAACCCCCACGGAGCCCACCTTGACCAGCAGCACAGCGCACGCGCCGACGCCCGGCGGCGGATCCTCGCCGCAGCCCGACCACCTCGGTCACGTCATCTTCATCACCGCGGCCGCTGCCATGGGCGGCTTCCTCTTCGGATACGACAGCTCCGTCATCAACGGCGCCGTCGTCGCCATCCGCGAACGCTTCGACGTCGGCTCCGAGGCGCTCGCCCAGGTGATCGCCGCCGCGCTGATCGGCTGCGCCATCGGCGCCGCCACCGCCGGCCGCCTCGCCGACCGGATCGGCCGCATCCGCTGCATGCAGATCGCGGCCGTGCTCTTCACCGCGAGCGCCATCGGCTCGGCCCTGCCGTTCGCCCTCTGGGACCTCGCCATGTGGCGCGTAATCGGCGGCTTCGGCATCGGCATGGCCTCCGTCATCGGCCCCGCCTACATCGCGGAGGTCTCCCCGCCCGCCTACCGCGGCCGGCTCGCCTCCTTCCAGCAGGCCGCCATCGTCATCGGCATCGCCGTCTCCCAGCTCGTCAACTGGGGCATCCTCAACCTCGCCGACGGGGACCAGCGCGGCGACCTCGCCGGCCTGGAGGCATGGCAGTGGATGCTGGGCGTCATGGTCGTCCCGGCCGTGCTCTACGGGCTGATGTCCTTCGTCATCCCGGAGTCCCCCCGCTTCCTGATCTCCGTCGGCCGCACCGACGAGGCCCGCAAGGTACTCACCGAGGTCGAGGGCACCAAGATCGACCTCGACGGCCGGGTCCGGGAGATCGAGCACGCGATGCGCTCCGAGCACAAGTCCACCTTCCGGGACCTGCTCGGCGGACGCTTCGGCTTCCTGCCCATCGTCTGGATCGGCATCGGCCTCTCCGTCTTCCAGCAGCTCGTCGGCATCAATGTGATCTTCTACTACAGCTCCTCGCTGTGGCAGTCGGTCGGCATCGACCCGTCCAGCTCCTTCCTCTACTCCTTCACCACGTCGATCATCAACATCATCGGCACCGTGATCGCGATGATCTTCGTCGACCGGATCGGCCGCAAGCCGCTCGCCCTCATCGGCTCCGCCGGTATGGCGATCTCCCTCGGCCTCTGCGCCTGGGCCTTCTCCTTCACCACCGGCACCGGCGACGACATCACCATGCCCGACGCCCAGGGCACCGTCGCCCTGGTCGCCGCGCACACCTTCGTGCTCTTCTTCGCCCTCTCCTGGGGCGTGGTGGTCTGGGTCCTGCTCGGCGAGATGTTCCCCAACCGCATCCGGGCCGCCGCGCTCGGCGTCGCCGCCTCGGCCCAGTGGATCGCCAACTGGATCATCACCGTGTCGTTCCCGTCGCTCTCGGACTGGAACCTCTCCGGTGCCTACGTGATCTACACCGTCTTCGCACTGCTCTCGATCCCGTTCGTCCTCAAGTGGGTGCCGGAGACCAAGGGCAAGGCGCTGGAGGAGATGGGGTAACCATCCCCCGCCACCACCCCTTCTCCTCGGTACTGCCCCGGCTCAGCCCTTGAGCCGGGGCAGTACCCGTTCGCAGAGCAGGTGCAGGCTGCGCCAGCCCTCGTCCAGGGGCATCCCGCCGCACAGCGGGTGCAGGACCAGGTTCCCCGCCTCGCCCGCGGCGCGGCCGTACGCGACCGCCTCCTCCGGGGTCAGCACCCGGTAGACGCCCTCCTCGCGCAGCTCCGCCACCGAGCGCGCGGCCGACCGTACGGCGCTGCGGATGTCCTTGGACTGCCAGGAGGCGTACATCCCCGCCTCGTGCAGGAAGTGCCCGCCGTACTCGGCCCAGACCCGGTCCGGGTCCTCCGCGATGTGCAGCAGCGGGGTCTCGGCCGCCGGCATCATGCAGAAGCCCTCAGTGCCGTACTCCGCCAGCCGCGCGGCGTAGTACGCCTCCAGCTCCGGCAGGTGCGCGCTGGGGAAGAACGGCAGCCCCAGCCGGGCCGCCCGCCGGGCCGCCGCCTCGGAGCTGCCGCCCACCAGCAGCAGCGGATGCGGCCGGGTGAAGGGCGCCGGGGTGACCCGCACCGTGCGGCCGCGGAAGGTGAAGGGCTCGCCGGTCCACGCTTTCAGCAGGGTCTCCAGCAGCTCGTCCTGGAGCCGCCCGCGCCGGCCCCACTCCACGCCGTGCTGCTCGTACTCCTCCGGCCGGTAGCCGATGCCCGCGACGGTCACCAGCCGTCCGCCGCTCAGCAGGTCGAGCACCGCGATGTCCTCGGCCACCTTGAGCGGGTCGTGCAGCGGGCCGATGATCGCCGACACGGTGACGGCGATCCGGCGGGTGGCGCCGAGGACGGCGCCCGCGAAGACGAAGGGGGAGGGCATCCAGTTGTTGGCGGTGCCGTGGTGCTCCTCGGTCTGGACGGTGTCGATCCCGCGGTCGTCGGCGTACCGCGCCATCTCCAGCGCCGCCCGGTAGCGGTCGGAGAGGGAGCCGGGGGTGCCGTGCGGGTCGACCAGGTTGAAGCGGGCCACGGTGACGGGCATGGAGAGGTCCCCCTTCGCCGGATGGGGTGGGCGAAGGGGGACGTTAGCTGACGCAGCGTCAGTTGGACAGGGATCCGGCCGCTACGGACTCCCGCTCCGGGGCGGCCGCCGGAGCGGCCGGCACCGCGCGCGGCAGGACGGCGTACAGCACGCCCGAGGTCACGATGCCCACCACCCAGCCCAGGCCGTTGCGCCCGAGCCAGGTGCCGGCCAGCGGGCCGGCGAACCAGTCCACCTTCGTGAACAGCAGCCCCACCACCAGCGCCACCGCCCACGCGCTCATCGCCTGCCAGGCGAAGCCGCCCCTGTACCAGTAGGCGCTGGTCCGGGTGGTGTCCAGCAGCGCGGGGCCGTCGTAGGACGGGCGGCGCAGCATGTCCACGCCGAAGACGCCGATCCACGCCGAGAAGGCCACGGCCAGCAGGGTGAGGAAGGAGATGAAGGAGCCGAAGAAGCTCGTCGCGACCACCATCAGCAGGAAGCCGAAGACCAGGCTGATCACCGCGTTCACACTGACCGCCCAGGCGCGCGGGACCTTGATGCCCAGGGTCTGCGCGGTGAAGCCGGCCGAGTACATGGACATCGAGTTGATCAGCAGCATGCCGACCAGCGCGACCAGCAGGTACGGCACCGCGATCCAGGTCGGCAGCAGCTCGCCGATGAAGGAGACCGGGTCCTGCGCGGTGGCCAGGTCCGGGGTGCCCACCGCCATCACCGCGCCCATCAGCACCATCGGCAGGACCACGATGCCGGCGCCGCCGACGGTCGCGCCGACCACGCCCCGCGAGGAGGCCGTACGCGGCAGGTAGCGGGTGAAGTCCGGGCCCGAGGGCACCCAGCTGATGCCGCCGGCCGCGATCGTGCCGATGCCCGCGATCATCATCGCGGTGGAGCCCGCCGGCTTGCCGAAGACCGCCGACCAGTCGGTGGTGAACAGCAGATAGCCGAGGACCAGCACGCTGAACGCGCCGAAGAGGTACGTCGACCAGGTCGAGCACACCCGCAGCGCGCTGATGCCGAGGCCCGAGACCACGAAGGTGCAGCCCACGAAGAACAACAGGGTGACGACGATGAGCGGGGTGCTGCCGCGCACCCCGAAGAGCAGGTCCAGCACCGTCAGCACGGCGTAGGCGCCGCTGACCGCGTTGATCGTCTCCCAGCCCCAGCGGGCCACCCAGATCAGCGCGCCCGGGAAGAGGTTGCCGCGCTGCCCGAACACGGCCCGCGAGAGCGCCATGCCCGGGGCGCCGCCGCGCTTCCCGGCGATGGATATCAGGCCGACCATCCCGTACGAGACCACCGGCGCGACGGCCGCGACGACCAGCACCTGCCAGATGTTCAGCCCGTTGAAGATCACCAGGCCCGCGCCCATGGTCAGCAGCAGCACGCTGATGTTCGCGGCCACCCAGGTCGGGACCAGCTCGCGGACCCGGCCGGTGCGCTCACCGTCCGGGACGGGCTCCAGGCCGCGGGTCTCCAGCGCGGATTCGGTTCCGCCGTCGGCGGGCTCGGCAGGCATGCGGCTGCTCCCTGGGAGGTGTGAGGGGAAGTCGCCCATCATCGTAGATGTGCCGCTAAAACGACAAACGGCGGCTTCGTCCCCGCCGGGGCGACCGGGTTCCGGCCCCGGCCGGAGGCGTTCCCGCCTCCGGCGCCCGGGGTCCCCGGCTCCGAGGCGGCCGTGGCCGATACTGGGGGGGTTATGGACATCCTCATCCTTGCTCTAGTCATCGCCCTGGTCGCGGTCGGCGCGATCACGGGGCTCGTGGTCGGCGGCCGCAAGAAGAAGCAGCTGCCGCCCCCGCCCCCGAGCACGCCGACCATCACTGCCCCGCCTGCCGAACCGCAGGTGGGGGAGGACGCCGTAGAGACGGCGGAAGAGCCGCGCCGCACGATCGAGGAGGTCGGACTCCCGGAGGCCGAGGCTCCCGTCGAAGCGCCGGTGGCCGAGCCCGAGGCTCCGGCCGCGCCCGCGATCGAGGTGCCGGAGCCCACCGCCGGCCGCCTGGTCCGGCTGCGCGCCCGCCTCGCCCGGTCGCAGAACACCCTCGGCAAGGGGCTGCTCACGCTGCTCTCCCGCGAGCACCTCGACGAGGACACCTGGGAGGAGATCGAGGAGACCCTCCTCATCGCCGACGTCGGTGTCGTCCCCACCCAGGAGCTGGTCGACCGGCTCCGCGAGCGGGTCAAGGTGCTCGGCACCCGGACCCCGGCGGACCTGCGCGCCCTGCTCAAGGAGGAGCTGCTGACCCTCGTCGGCACCGACCTCGACCGCGCCGTGAAGACGGAGAGCGGCGAGGACACCCCCGGCGTGATCATGGTCGTCGGCGTCAACGGCACCGGCAAGACCACCACCACCGGCAAGCTCGCCCGCGTACTCGTCGCCGACGGCCGCAGCGTGGTGCTCGGCGCCGCCGACACCTTCCGCGCCGCCGCCGCCGACCAGCTCCAGACCTGGGGCGAGCGCGTCGGCGCCCGTACCGTGCGCGGCCCCGAGGGCGGCGACCCGGCCTCGATCGCCTACGACGCGGTCAAGGAGGGCATCTCCGAGGGCGCCGACGTGGTGCTCATCGACACCGCCGGCCGGCTGCACACCAAGACCGGCCTCATGGACGAGCTCGGCAAGGTCAAGCGCGTCGTGGAGAAGCACGGCCCGCTGGACGAGATCCTGCTCGTCCTGGACGCCACCACCGGGCAGAACGGCCTGATGCAGGCGCGCGTCTTCGCCGAGGTCGTGGACATCACCGGCATCGTCCTCACCAAGCTCGACGGCACGGCCAAGGGCGGCATCGTCATCGCCGTCCAGCGTGAGCTGGGCGTCCCGGTCAAGCTCATCGGCCTCGGTGAGGGCGCCGACGACCTGGCCCCCTTCGAGCCCGAGGCGTTCGTCGACGCCCTGATCGGCGACTGAGCGGCCGATCGGCCGATCGGCGGCGCACACGACAGCGCGCATACGGGTGCCCCCGCGTTCCGCCCGGAACGCGGGGGCACCGTCGTACGCGGGGGAGGCGCGGGGCCTAGCGGCGGAAGCGGTGGCAGATGTACGCCAGCGTGCCCAGCAGCAGGCGGGCCTGCGGGGGGCGGCCCGCCGAGTCCAGGGTGGGCGGCCGCAGCCAGCCGGCCTGCCCGAGCCCCGGCCGATCCGAGGACGGGGCGGTCACGTAGCACCCCTGGCCCAGGGCCCGCAGGTCCAGGTCGGCGTCGTCCCAGCCCATCCGGTACAGCAGCTGCGGCAGCTCCGCCGCCGCGCCCGGGGCCACGAAGAACTGCGTCCGGCCCTCCGCCGTCACCAGGACCGGGCCGAGCGGCAGGCCCATCCGCTCCAGCCGCACCAGCGCGCGCCGGCCGGCCTCCTCCGCCACCTCGATGACGTCGAAGGAGCGGCCCACGGGCAGCAGGATCGCCGCGCCCGGACAGCGCTCCCAGGTCCGCGTGACCTCGTCGAGGGTGGCCCCGGCCGCCACCGTGGGGGCGAAGGCGAGCGGGTGCGCGCCGGTCGCCCCGGGGACCACGTCCCAGCCCCACAGCCCGGTGTACTCCGCCACCGCCGTGCACTCCGAGGAGGTCCGGCCGCGGCGCCGGGTGCCGGAACGGAACTCCCTGGTACCGCGGCTGCCGCCGATCGTGAAGCCCATGCCCATTCCCATGCCCATGCCCCCTCCAACGGGTCGGACGCGCCGGTGGTTACGACGCCTGCGGTGACGGGCTCGCCGGCGCCGCCGCGGCGGCCCGCCGCGAGGTGTCCCGGCCGCCGCCCGGCGCACTCCTCGCCGCGCGCGCCCCTGGCGCACTCCAGTCCAACCGGTCCGTTTCACCGTGGTGTCAAGTGAATCGCGCCTGGCCGGTGGCGGGTTCATTCGAAGGGGTGGCGAATGGTGGCGTTTCCGCGAACGCCCTCGCCGCAGGGGTGATCGTAGGATTACTTTCGGTACACGAAGCCCCAAGGTCTGCCCGCCCGTGGGTATGCCGGAGGCAATCGGTGGAGGACCTGTGAAGGTCCCTGGAGGCACACCGCCTCCGGGCCAGGGTTTCGTGAGGAAGAGACTGAGCGGATGGGGGCGTTCCAGTGAGCGGCAACGGCGCAAGCGGAACGAGCGAGGGCGCCGCCGCGCGCAACGACCAGCTGAGCTCGTGGTTCGTCCGCAGCGGATGGTCCAAGGGCGAGCTCGCCCGCCAGGTCAACCGCCGCGCCCGCCAGATGGGCGCCCACCACATCAGCACCGACACCTCCCGCGTACGCCGCTGGCTGGACGGCGAGCAGCCCCGCGAGCCCGTACCGCGCATCCTCTCCGAGCTGTTCTCCGAACGCTTCGGCTCCGTCGTCGCCATCGAACAGCTCGGCCTGCGCACCGCCCACCAGACCCCCTCCGTCTCCGGGGTGGACCTGCCCTGGGCCGGCCCGCAGACCGTCGAACTGCTCGGCGAGTTCTCCCGCAGCGACCTGATGCTGGCCCGCCGCGGCTTCCTCGGGACCTCGCTCGCCCTCTCCGCCGGGCCCGCCCTCATCGAGCCCATGCAGCGCTGGCTCGTCCCGGCCCCGGCCGCCGACCCGGGAGCGCGCGGGGCGGGGCCCTCGGGCGCCCTGGGCGGCCACCGCCCGCCCCGGCTCTCCGCACCGGAACTGGACCTCCTCGACGCCACCACCGTCATGTTCCGTCAGTGGGACGCCCAGTGCGGGGGCGGACTGCGCCGCAAGGCCGTCGTCGGCCAGCTCCACGAGGTCACCGACCTGCTCCAGGAGAAGCACCCGGCCCCCGTCATGAAGCGGCTCTTCAAGGTCGCCGCGGAACTGGCCGAACTGGCCGGCTGGATGAGCTACGACATCGGCCTGCACCCCACCGCCCAGAAGTACTTCGTCCTCGCCCTGCACGCCGCCAAGGAGGCCGGCGACAAGCCCCTGGGCTCCTACATCCTCTCCAACATGAGCCGCCAGATGATCCACCTCGGCCGCCCCGAGGACGCCCTGGAACTCATCCACCTCGCGCAGTACGGCAGCCGCGACTGCGCCGGCCCGCGCACCCAGGCCATGCTGTATGCGATGGAGGCCCGCGCCTACGCCAACATGGGCCAGCCCAGCCGCTGCAAGCGGGCCGTGCGGATGGCCGAGGACACCTTCTCCGACGCCGGCTTCGGCGGGGAGCCCGAGCCCGACTGGATCCGCTTCTTCTCCGAGGCCGAACTGAACGGCGAGAATTCCCACTCCTACCGCGACCTCGCCTACGTCGCCGGGCGCAGCCCGATGTACGCCTCCCTCGCCGAGCCCGTCATGGAACGCGCCGTCGAGCTCTTCGGGAAGGACGAGGAGCACCAGCGCTCCTACGCCCTCAACCTCATCGGCATGGCCACCGTCCACCTGCTCCGGCGCGAGCCCGAGCAGGCCGCGAGCTTCGTCGACCGGGCCCTCGACGTGGCGGGAAAGGTGCGCTCCGAACGGGTGAACACCCGGCTGCGCAAAACCGTCGACAGCGCCGCCCGTGAATACGGCGACGTCGCCGACGTGGTCCGGCTCACCGACCACCTCGCCTCCCGCCTCCCCGAGGCGGCGGAGGCCGTCTGACGGCCCGAGGCCGTCCCCCGAGGCCCCGGCCGCGGCAGTCCACCCCGAGAAGCCCGATCAGGCTCCCCCAGCCAGGACCTCCGGGCACTGCCGCGGCCGGCCGCACCACCACCCAGTTCATGGACGCGTAACACGCCCGACCTCTTCGTCATCGGGGCGAAACACCGAGCGGCGCCGCCGGAAACCGGCCTGCGCGAATCTCAGGGCCAATAACCGGCCAGCTCCCCACAGCCGCCGCTCAGGTTCCCACGATCGCCCGCACGCGAACGTACGACGACGAGGAGACGCCGATGGCATCAGCCATCACGACCCTCGCGGCAGACACCCCGACCCTGTCTGCCGCGAACACCGGGTTCATGCTCATCTGCTCCGCCCTGGTCATGCTGATGACCCCGGGACTCGCCTTCTTCTACGGAGGCATGGTCCGCGTCAAGAGCAGCCTGAACATGCTGATGATGAGCTTCATCAGCCTCGGGATCGTCACGATCCTCTGGGTCCTCTACGGGTTCAGCCTCGCCTTCGGCACCGACTCCGGCTCCCTCATCGGCTGGAACTCCGACTACGTGGGCCTCAGCGGCATCGGCATCACCGAGCTCTGGGACGGCTACACCATCCCGGTCTACGTCTTCGCCGTCTTCCAGCTCATGTTCGCCGTCATCACCCCGGCCCTGATCAGCGGCGCCCTCGCCGACCGCGTCAAATTCAGCGCCTGGATCCTCTTCACCGCCCTCTGGGTCACCGTCGTCTACTTCCCCGTCGCCCACTGGGTCTGGGGCGCCGGCGGCTGGCTCTTCGAGCTCGGCGTCATCGACTTCGCCGGCGGCACCGCCGTCCACATCAACGCCGGCGCCGCCGCCCTCGGCGTGATCCTCGTCATCGGCAAGCGCGTCGGCTTCAAGAAGGACCCGATGCGCCCCCACAGCCTCCCCCTGGTGATGCTCGGCGCCGGCCTCCTCTGGTTCGGCTGGTTCGGCTTCAACGCGGGCTCCTGGCTCGGCAACGACGACGGCGTCGGCGCCGTCATGTTCGTCAACACCCAGGTCGCCACCGCCGCCGCCATGCTCGCCTGGCTCGGCTACGAGAAGCTGCGCCACGGCTCCTTCACCACCCTCGGCGCCGCCTCCGGCGCCGTCGCCGGACTCGTCGCCATCACCCCGGCCGGCGGCTCGGTCAGCCCGCTCGGCGCCATCGCCGTCGGCGCCATCGCCGGTCTGCTCTGCGCCATGGCCGTGGGCCTCAAGTACCGGTTCGGCTACGACGACTCCCTCGACGTCGTCGGCGTCCACCTCGTCGGCGGAGTCGCCGGCTCCCTGCTCGTCGGCTTCTTCGCCACCGGCGGGGTCCAGTCCGACGCGGCCGGCCTCTTCTACGGCGGCGGCCTGGAACAGCTCGGCAAGCAGGCCATCGGCGTCTTCTCCGTCCTCGCCTACTCTCTGGTGGCATCCGCGCTGCTCGCCTTCCTCCTGGACCGCACCATGGGGATGCGGGTCACCGAGGACGACGAGGTCACCGGCATCGACCAGACCGAGCACGCCGAGACCGCGTACGACTTCAGCGGCGCCGGTGGCGGAGCAGCCGCGCGGAGCACCACCGCCCCCACCCTCTCCGCCACGAGCAAGAAGGTCGACGCATGAAGCTGATCACCGCCATCGTCAAGCCGCACAAGCTGGACGAGATCAAGGACGCGCTCCAGGCGTTCGGAGTGCAGGGCCTCACCGTCAGCGAGGCCAGCGGCTACGGCCGCCAGCGCGGCCACACCGAGGTCTACCGCGGCGCCGAGTACCAGGTCGACCTCGTCCCGAAGATCCGCATCGAGGTCCTGGTCGAGGACGACGACGCCGAACAGCTCATCGAGGTCGTCGTGAGCGCCGCCAGCACCGGCAAGATCGGTGACGGCAAGGTGTGGAGCGTCCCGGTGGACTCGGTCGTCCGGGTCCGCACCGGCGAGCGCGGCGCCGACGCGCTCTAGACGACGGGAGCATCTGGGTGACGAGCGTCGAAGACACCACCGGCCGCACCGCCGGCTCGGGACCCAGCGGCTACGCCGCGGCCCGGCTGCGACTCCTCCAGGAGGAGTCGCGGTCCGGGCCCGCCCGGCGTTCCGCCCTGGCCGGGCTGACCGACGACTGGCTGAGCGCACTGTTCACGACCGCCGTACGCGAGAGCGGGGTCCGCGGAGCCACCCTCGTGGCCGTCGGCGGCTACGGGCGGGCCGAACTCTCCCCCCGCAGCGACCTCGACCTGGTCCTGCTCCACGACGGCAAGGCAGACCCGAAGGCCCTCGCCGCCCTGGCCGACCGCCTCTGGTACCCGGTGTGGGACCTCGGCTTGGCCCTGGACCACTCCGTACGCACCCCCGCCGAGGCCCGCAGGACCGCCGCCGAGGACCTCAAGGTCCACCTCGGCCTGCTGGACGCCCGCTCCGTCGCCGGGGACGCGGGCCTCCTCGCCGGACTGCGCACCTCCGTCCTGGCCGACTGGCGCAACCAGGCGCCCAGGAGGCTCCCCGAACTGCACTCCCTCTGCCGCGAGCGCGCCGAACGGGCCGGGGAGCTGCGCTTCCTCCTCGAACCCGACCTCAAGGAGGCCCGCGGCGGGCTCCGCGACATCACCGCGCTGCGGGCCGTCGCCGCCTCCTGGCTGGCCGACGCCCCCCGCGAGGGCCTGGCCGAGGCCCGGCGCCGGCTCCTCGACACCCGCGACGCCCTCCACCTGGTCACCGGCCGGGCCACCGACCGCCTCTCGCTCCAGGAGCACGACCAGGTCGCCGCCCAGCTCGGACTGCTCGACGCCGACGCGCTGCTGCGCGAGGTGTACGAGGCCGCGCGCGTGGTCGCGTACGCCGGAGACGTCACCTGGCGCGAGGTCGGGCGGGTCCTGCGGGCCCGCGCCGCCCGGCCCCGGCTGCGCGGCCTCCTCGGCGGGCGCGGGGAGCGGACCGTCCCCCGGGCACCCCTCGCCGAAGGCATCGTCGAGTCCGACGGCGAGGCCGTCCTCGCCCTCGCCGCCCGGCCCGACCGGGACGCCGTCCTGCCGCTGCGCCTCGCCGCGGCCGCCGCGCAGGCCGGACTGCCCGTCTCGCCGCACGCCGTCCGCCGGCTCGCCACCCAGGCCAAACCGCTGCCCGTGCCCTGGCCGGCCGAGGCCCGCGAGCAGCTGCTCACCCTGCTGGGCGCGGGCGAGCCCACCGTGGCCGTCTGGGAGGCCATGGAGGCCGAGGGGCTGATCACCCGGCTGCTCCCGGACTGGGAACGCGTCCGCTGCCGCCCCCAGCGCAATCCCGTCCACACCTGGACCGTGGACCGCCACCTCATCGAGACGGCCGTCCGCGCCGCGGCCCTCACCCGCCGCGTCCACCGCCCCGACCTGCTGCTCATGGCCGCCCTGCTGCACGACATCGGCAAGGGCTGGCCCGGCGACCACTCCGTGGTCGGGCAGACCATCGCCCAGGACATGGCCGCGCGCGTCGGCTTCGGCCCCGAGGACGTCGCCGTGCTCGGCACGCTCGTCCGCCACCACCTGCTGCTCATCGACACCGCGACCCGGCGCGACCTCGACGACCCGGCCACCCTCCGGTCGGTCGCCGACGCCGTCGGCTCCGTGGGGACCCTGGAGATACTGCACGCCCTGACCGAGGCCGACGCCCTCGCCACCGGCCCCGCCGCCTGGAGCGCCTGGCGCGGCTCCCTCGTGGCGGACCTCGTCGCCCGCGTCGCCGCGGTACTGCGCGGCACCGCCCCCGCCGAACGGGCACCGGAGATCCCCAGCACCGAGCAGGAACGGCTGGCCGTGGAGGCCCTGCGTACGGGGGAGCCGGTGCTGGCGCTGCACGCCCGCCACGAGGAGGACGCGGTCGGCGTGGAACTGGTCCTGGCCGTCCCCGACCAGCCGGGGCTGCTCCCGGCCGCCGCCGGGGTGCTGGCCCTGCACCGGCTCACCGTACGGGCGGCCGACCTGCGCTCCGTCGAGCTTCCCGACCGGCTCGGGGAGGTACTGGTGCTGCGCTGGCGGGTGGCCGCGGAGTACGGGGCGCTCCCGGAGGCGGCCCGGCTCCGTACCGACCTGGTCCGCGCGCTGGACGGCTCGCTCGATGTCCCCGCCCGGCTCGCGGACCGCGAGGCCGCCTACCCGCGCCGGCGCGGGGTGGTCCCGCCGCCGCCCCGCGTCACGGTGGTCCCGGAGGTCTCCCCGCTGGCGACGGTCCTGGAGGTCCGGGCACCGGACGCGGTGGGGCTGCTGCACCGGATCGGCCGCGCCCTGGAATCCGGCGGGGTCCGCGTCCGCAGCGCGCACGTCTCCACGCTGGGCGCGAACGCGGTCGACACCCTGTACGTGACCACCCCGGAGGGCAAACCCCTGGACCCGGCGGCGGCCACGGCCCTCGCCGAGCGGGTGGCATCGGCCCTGGCCTAGCCTCCGCGAGCACCGGACCCCGCCGTTCCCCGGGGCACCCGCCCCGGGGAATCCCGACCACAGGACCGGAGGAGCGGCGGGGGCGGATACCCTGGGGGACGACCACCACGCCCCCGACCCGAGGAATCGCGACCACCGTGTTCGATACGCTCTCCGACCGCTTGGCGAATACCTTCAAGGGCCTGCGCGGCAAAGGCCGGCTGTCCGAGGCTGACATCGACGCGGCGGCCCGGGAAATCCGTATCGCGCTCCTCGAAGCCGACGTCGCCCTCCCGGTCGTCCGCTCCTTCATCGCGAACGTCAAGGAACGCGCGCGCGGCGAAGAGGTCAGCAAGGCGCTGAATCCCGGCCAGCAGGTGCTGAAGATCGTCAACGACGAGCTCATCACCATCCTCGGCGGCGAGACCCGCCGGCTGCGCTTCGCCAAGACCGCCCCGACCGTGATCATGCTGGCCGGTCTCCAGGGTGCCGGTAAGACCACTCTCGCCGGAAAGCTCGGCCTCTGGCTCAAGGGGCAGGGCCACGCCCCGCTGCTCGTCGCCTGCGACCTCCAGCGCCCCAACGCCGTCAACCAGCTCTCCGTCGTCGCCGACCGCGCGGGCGTCGCCGTCTACGCGCCCCAGCCGGGCAACGGCGTCGGCGACCCGGTCCAGGTCGCGAAGGACTCCGTCGAGTACGCGCGCACCAAGCAGTTCGACATCGTCATCGTCGACACCGCCGGCCGCCTCGGTATCGACGCCGAGCTGATGCAGCAGGCCGCGGACATCCGTGACGCCGTCAGCCCCGACGAGATCCTTTTCGTCGTCGACGCCATGATCGGCCAGGACGCGGTCAACACCGCCGAGGCGTTCCGCGACGGCGTCGGCTTCGACGGCGTGGTGCTCTCCAAGCTCGACGGCGACGCCCGCGGTGGTGCCGCGCTCTCCATCGCGCACGTCACCGGCAAGCAGATCATGTTCGCCTCGAACGGCGAGAAGCTCGACGAGTTCGACGCCTTCCACCCCGACCGCATGGCGGGCCGGATCCTCGACATGGGTGACATGCTCACCCTCATCGAGCAGGCCGAGAAGACCTTCTCGCAGGCCGAGGCCGAGAAGATGGCGGCCAAGCTCGCCAAGGGCCCCAAGGAGTTCACGCTCGACGACTTCCTGGCCCAGATGGAGCAGGTCCGCAAGATGGGCTCCATCTCCAAGCTGCTCGGCATGCTGCCCGGCATGGGGCAGATCAAGGAGCAGATCAACAACATCGACGAGCGCGATGTCGACCGCACCGCGGCGATCATCAAGTCGATGACCCCGGCCGAGCGCCAGGACCCGACGATCATCAACGGCTCGCGCCGCGCCCGTATCGCCAAGGGCTCCGGCACCGAGGTCAGCGCGGTCAAGGCGCTGGTCGAGCGGTTCTTCGACGCCCGCAAGATGATGTCCCGCATGGCCCAGGGCGGCGGCATGCCCGGTATGCCGGGCATCCCCGGGATGGGCGGCGGCCCCGGCCGGCAGAAGAAGCAGATCAAGCAGGCCAAGGGCAAGCGCAAGAGCGGCAACCCCATGAAGCGCAAGGCGGACGAGGAGGCGGCCGCCGCGCGCCGCGAGCAGGGTCCGCAGACGGCCGACCCGGCTGCCGCCTCCAACCCCTTCGGTCTGCCCCCGGGCGGCCTGGACGGGCAGAACTTCGACCTTCCGGACGAGTTCAAGAAGTTCATGAAGTAGCACGCGGGAGCTCCCGCGACGAGGGCCCCGGCCGGGTACGAACGGCCGGGGCCCTTCCGCTGCCACCAGAGCGACATGTCGATTTGTCGCTTATGGTCGTCGGGGAGGAAGGACGTCCGGACCTCCGGACGCCCGAAGGAGGCGCCCCGTGCCCAGCCCCACCCCGGTACCTCCCCGCGACCGGGCCGACACGCCCTGGCGCTCGGAGGGCGCGCCGCCCACCCCGCCGCCCCGCAGGCGCATGCCCGGCGGCTGGCGCGGGCTGATCCTCGCCGCCGCGGTGGTCTTCGTCATCGCCAACGTCGTGCTCTCCTTCTTCAACGAGGGCGACGAGCCGACGATCTCCTACACCGAGTTCAGCAAGCAGGTCGCCGCCGGGAACGTCTCCACGATCTACGCCAAGGGCGACGCCATCCAGGGCGAGCTGAAATCCGGCCGGCCGAAGCCCGACGGCGGCAAGGGCGACTACAAGACCTTCGAGACCCAGCGGCCCGCCTTCGCCGAGGACGACCTGTGGGCGAACCTCACGCGGCAGAACGTCACCGTCACGGCCTCACCCGTCGTCGTACAGCGCAGCTTCCTCGCCAACCTCCTGCTCTCCCTCGCCCCCATGCTGCTGCTCGTCCTGCTGTGGGTGGTCATCGCCCGCCGGATGGGCGGCGCGATGGGCGGGGCCGTGGGCGGGCTCGGCCGCAAGGCGCCGCCCAAGCCGGTGGAACTGGACAGCGGCGCCCGGCGCACCACCTTCGAGGACGTCGCGGGCATCGACGAGGTCGAGGGCGAGCTCAACGATGTCGTGGACTTCCTGGAGCACCCGCAGGAATACCGGCGGATGGGGGCCCGCATGCCCGGCGGGGTGCTGCTCTCCGGACCGCCCGGCACCGGCAAGACCCTCCTGGCGCGGGCCGTCGCGGGGGAGGCCGGGGTGCCGTTCTTCTCGGCCTCCGCCTCCGAGTTCATCGAGATGATCGTCGGCGTCGGCGCCTCCCGGGTCCGGGAGCTCTTCGCCGAGGCGCGCAAGGTCGCCCCCGCGATCATCTTCATCGACGAGATCGACACCATCGGCCGGGCCCGGGGCGGCGCCGCCGGCATGGGCGGCCACGACGAACGCGAGCAGACCCTCAACCAGATCCTCACCGAGATGGACGGCTTCTCCGGCTCCGAGGGCGTGGTCGTGCTGGCCGCCACCAACCGCGCCGATGTCCTGGACCCCGCGCTGACCCGGCCGGGCCGCTTCGACCGCATGGTCGTCGTCCCGCCGCCCGACCGCGCCGGGCGCGAGGCCATCCTGCGCATCCACACCCGGGACATCCCGCTCGCCGAGGGGGTGGACCTGGCGCAGGTGGCCCGTACCACCCCCGGCATGACCGGGGCCGAGCTCGCCAACCTCGCCAACGAGGCCGCGCTGCTCGCCGTCAAACGCCGGCGGTCCGAGGTCACCGCCTCCGACCTCTCGGACGCCCTGGAGAAGGTCCAGCTCGGCGCGGAACGGCCGCTCGTCATGCCCGAGGAGGAGCGCCGGCGCACCGCCTACCACGAGGGCGGGCACGCCCTGCTGGGCATGCTCCAGCCCGGCGCCGACCCCGTACGCAAGATCACCATCGTGCCCCGGGGGCGCGCGCTCGGCGTCACCCTCTCCACCCCGGACGCCGACCGGTACGCGTACACCGAGGAGTACCTGCGCGGCCGCATCATCGGAGCGCTCGGCGGTATGGCGGCCGAGCACCTCGTCTACAACGTCGTCACCACCGGGGCGGAGAACGACCTGGAGCAGGTCACCACCATCGTCCGCGGCATGGTCGGCCGCTGGGGCATGAGCGAGCGCGTCGGACGCCTGACCGCCGTGCCCTCCGACGGACAGAGCCCCTACGGACTCTCCGCCGCCCCCGCCACCCTCGACGCGGTGGACCACGAGATGCGCCGCATCGTCGACGAGTGCTACGAGGAGGCGTGCCGGCTGCTCCGCGAGAACCGCCCCAGGCTGGACGCGCTGGCGCGGGCCCTGCTCGCCGAGGAGACCCTGGACGAGGCCGCCGCCTACGCCGCCGCCGGGATCACCCGGCTGACGAAGGACCACGGCACCGCCTGACGGTCCACCGGGCGGCCCGCATCCGCCCGGGGGACGTCAGCCCACGCGGGCGATCACGTACCGGAAGATGTTCGGCAGCCACACCGCGCCGTCGGCTCGCCCGAACGGGTGAAGCGCCTCCGCCAGCTCCTTCTCCGCCAGCGCGGAATCGGCCGCGCCGTCGTAGAGCCCCGTCGACAGCAGCCCGCGCACCGCGCTGTCCACGTCCGCGTAGCCGAACGGGCAGAACACCCGCCCCGAGCCGTCCGGCCGCAGCCCGGCCTCCTCCGCGAGCGCGTCCAGGTCCCGGGGCGCCGGGCCGCCGCCCAGCACCGAGGGCACCGTGCAGCGCTCCGCGGGACCCCAGCCCGCCAGCACCACGGCCCCGCCGCGCCGCACCGCGGGCAGCGCCGCCGCCAGCGCCCCCGCCGGGGGCGAGAAGGCCAGCAGCGCGTCGTACGGCCGGGCCCCCTGCTGCGGGGCCGCCCGTACGTCGAGCAGCCGCTCGCGGGCCAGGGCCCGCCGGGCCGGGTCCGGCTCCACCCCCGTGGCCGCGGCTCCCCGCCCGGCGGCCAGCAGCAGGGCCAGCCCGGCCCCGCAGCCGAGATCGAGCAGCCGGTCGCCCGGCCCGACCTCCAGCCGGTCGTAGACCGCCTCGTACAGCGGTACCAGCATCCGTTCCTGGATCTCCGCCCAGTCCCGGGCGACGAGTGTCGCGGTCGGCGTCGGTGTCATCGAAAGAGCGCTCCTGATTCCGTGTCGCCCCCCTGCCCCCGTTGACAGAGAACTCCCCAATCGCCCTCCCGTCCAGAGGAGCGCGGCACCCGATTCACGCATCCCGCGCCACGCGCCGTACGATGCGCGGCATGGCTAAGGCACCCGTTCTCACCCCCCAGGCGGAGGATTTCCCCCGCTGGTACCAGGATCTGATCAACAAGGCCGAGCTGGCCGACAACGGTCCGGTCCGCGGCACCATGGTCATCCGACCGTACGGCTACGGCCTGTGGGAGCGGATGCAGCAGGAGATGGACGCGCGGATCAAGGACGCGGGGGCCCAGAACGCCTACTTCCCGCTCTTCATCCCGCAGTCCTACCTGACGCGGGAGGCCGAGCACGTCGAGGGCTTCGCCCCCGAGCTGGCGGTCGTCACCCACGGCGGCGGCAAGGAGCTGGAGGAGCCGGTCGTCGTCCGGCCCACGTCCGAGACGATCATCAACGACTACTTCTCCAAGTGGGTCCAGAGCTACCGCGACCTGCCCCTGCTGATCAACCAGTGGGCGAACGTGGTCCGCTGGGAGATGCGCCCCCGCGTGTTCCTCCGTACGAGCGAGTTCCTCTGGCAGGAGGGCCACACGGCCCACGCCACCTACGAGGACGCGCGCGACTACGCGGCGCGGATCCACCGGGACGTGTACGGCGACTTCATGACCAACGTGCTCGGCATCGACGTGGTCCTCGGCCGCAAGACCGCCAAGGAGCGCTTCGCCGGCGCCATCAACACCCTCACGCTCGAAGGCATGATGGGCGACGGCAAGGCCCTCCAGATGGGCACGAGCCACGAGCTCGGCACCAACTTCGCCAAGGCGTTCAACACGCAGTACCTGTCCAAGGAGGGCCAGCAGGAGCTGGTCTGGCAGACCTCGTGGGGTGTCTCCACCCGCATGGTCGGCGGCCTGATCATGTCGCACGGCGACGACAACGGCCTGCGCGTCCCGCCGCGGCTGGCGCACGTCCAGGTCGTCGTCATGGCGATCAAGGGCGACGAGGCCGTGGCCAAGGTCCGCGAGCTGGGCGACCGGCTCAAGGCCGCCGGTATCCGCGTGCACGTGGACGACCGCGTCGACACCCCCTTCGGCCGCCGCGCCGTGGACTGGGAGCTCAAGGGCGTACCGGTGCGCGTCGAGATCGGCCCCCGCGACCTGGAGGCCGGCACCGCGATGCTGGCCCGCCGGATCCCGGGCGGGAAGACCCCGGTGCAGATCGACGCCCTCGCCGACCTGCTGCCCAAGGTGCTGGACGAGGACCAGGCGCAGCTGCTGCGCGAGTCCCGCGAGCGCCGTGAGGCCCGTACCACCGACGTCGCCACCATCGAGGAGGCCGGCGAGGCCGCCGTCGCGGGCGGCTGGGCGCGGATCCCGTGGGCCGACCTGGGCCCGGAGGGCGAGGCGAAGCTGGCCGAGCAGGCCGTGTCCGTGCGCTGCCTGGTGGCCGAGGACGGGTCGGTGCCGGAGGCGGACGACGCCCCGGGTACCCTCGCGATCGTCGCGCGTTCCTACTGACCGCGCGCGTCCGGCGAAGGCTTCCGCGCCCCGGGGGCCCGCGCCGGGCGGGCGGCGGGGGCGGGGCGGGGGGGGGGCGGTTGGTAACGACACCCCCCGGGGTGGGGGCCCCCCGCCCCGGCGGGGCGCCAAAGGGGGGAAAATATGGTTGGTGGGAAAAAT
>NZ_JBEYVX010000046.1:0-45475 GCF_040644195.1 Streptomyces sp. NPDC047014
TCTAGCGACCACGCCGGGTAGTGCGGCATGCCGGCGAGGACGTGGGTCTCGTGGCCGAGGCGGGGCTCGCGCGCGTCCGGGCCCGGGTCGCTCGCGAAAAAGGGGTCGCTCCCCGCGGGCGGGGTCGTTACGATCACCGCGATGACCACTCACTCCCTGATCAGATGGGGGGTCCCCACCGCGCAAGGTGAGTGCTGATGCACTTTCACCACGCGGAGGACGACTCCCGCATTTCCTTCTGGCTCCGCGTACGCGAGTACGCCGTGCCGGAGTCCATGATCGAGACCGCGACCGCCCGCCGGCATGCCGGTGACTGGGCGGGGGCGTGTGCCGCCGCCGGTTTCGACGTCGATTTCCACCTGCGGTCCGTCGCGCGTACGCACGGCCGCGATCTGACGGCCCGGATCCGGGCCGATCTCCGCCACCTGGCTCCCGACCTGCTGCGCTGGCACATGCCGCGGATCGCCCCCGACGGGCTGCTGCGGCCGGGCCTGACGGTGGCCCTGGCCCGCTACGCCCCGGCCGGGCGGGACGGTGGGCCGGAGGTGCACCTGGTGGCCCGTACTCCCCCGGCCTGGGCGGACGGTGGCCAGCGGATCGCGCTCGCGCTGTGGGACGGGGTCCGCGGCGAGGCGGGGATCGCCCCGCGCGATGCCCGTCGGCGCTCGCACCCCGACCGGCGCTACCGCCTGGACCTGCACCGCCACGCATGGGACGCGCGCCGCGCGCCGGAGCTACGTGCCCGAGCGGGCGCGGACCGCCCGACGGCCTCGCACGGCACCCCCTGCGCGGTGGACCGCTGGCCGGAGGAGGCGGCCCTGGTGCTCCGGTCGGAGGGCCGCGCCGGGGAATCCGGCCTGGTCTCCGTCCGCCTGGGCCCGCGGCAGCGCCTGCTCCTGGAACTGACCGGGACGGAGCAGACGCCCTCCCTGCGCATCCACCCACCCTCCGCACCCGGCGACACCGCGTCCTTCCCCGTCCTCCCGGACGCGGCGACCTGGACACTCCCGGACCTGGCCCTCCTCCGCACCGGCTCCCTCACGCCCGGCCGACTCCACCCGCTGGTGGCGGCGGCCCTCGCCCCGGACCACGCACGAGCCGAGCCGGCCCGTAGTGGCGGCCGGACAGGCGAGCCACGCTACGTGGACTGCCGCGGCGCCCGGCACCGGATCGGCCTGGTCGACGGCCGGCTGGCCGCCCTGGACCACGACCCGGCGGAAGTCCGGCGCGAGGAACTGCTGGCCGCCCTGAGCGGCACCCCCCTCCCCTGCCTGCACGCCATCGACACGGCCCACCGCCGCCCGGACTCCCTGACGGGCGTACGCGAACGCCTGGCCCACGGCGACACGGCGGGCGCCTTGGCGGTGGTCGAAAACCTCCTCGGCCCGGCGGCGGTCCTCCGCGAGGGCCCCCTCCAGGACGCCCTGCGATCAGCCACCGAACGCCGCATCGCCTACGGCCTGTTCCGCGCGGGCCTGACGGACCCGTACCCGAGCCGGGTCCCCCCGCTGCCGAGAAAACCCCGACACCGTGCGGGGCGCCGCTAGCGGGGAGCGGGGGGCCGCACGCGGCCCCCCGGCTGGACGCCGTTCCGTTCGCCTGCGCGCCGAGGCGCGGGCGCGTGCCGCGTCGTACACATCGTTTCTCTCCGACTCAAAGGTGATCGCTCATGCAGACTGACCACGCCTCCACCCCCGCCGGGGCGACCCCCCTCGATGTTGCCGGGCAGTTGCTCGGCCTGCTCGGGGACACCCGCACCGAGCCGCGTCCCGATGTGCAGTTGGAGGCGTTGACGCTCGCCGTTGCCGCCGATCTGCCCGTGTTGCTCTGGGGTGAGCCCGGGATCGGCAAGACCGCCGCGCTGACGCAGCTCGCCGATGCCCTGGACCTGCCGCTGACCACCGTCATCGCCAGCGTGCACGAGCCTTCCGACTTCGCCGGGCTGCCGGTCGTCGGGGACGACCCCGCCGTGCAGGGGGGTTCCCATGGCGCCGCCGGACTGGGCCGTGCGGCTGGTGCGGGCCGGGCGGGGGCTGCTGTTCCTGGACGAGCTGTCCACCGCCCCGCCCGCCGTCCAGGCCGCGCTGCTGCGGCTCGTACTGGAGCGGCGGATCGGGGCGCTGCGGCTGCCGCCCGGTGTGCGGATCGTCGCCGCCGCGAACCCCCGTTCCTCCGCCGCCGACGGCTGGGAGCTCAGCCCGCCGCTCGCCAACCGGTTCGTACACCTCCAGTGGACGCACGACCACGAGGTCGTCGTCCGCGGCCTCGGCGGCATCTGGCCGCGGGCCACCCTGCCGACCCTCGACCCGCGGGCCCTGCCCGCCGCCGTGGAGCACGCCCGCCGCGCGGTGTGCGAGTTCCTGACGGTACGCCCGCCCCTCGTGCACCGGCTGCCGTCCGGCGAGGCCCGGCGCGGCGGTGCCTGGCCCTCGCCGCGCAGCTGGGACATGACGCTGCGTCTGATCGCCTTCGCCGCCGCCGCCGGTTCCTCCCGCGAGGTGCTGTCCCTGCTCGTACGGGGCACCGTGGGCGACGGCCCGGCGCTGGAACTGCTCGCCTGCCTGGACCGGATGGACCTGCCGGACCCCGAGCTGTTCCTCACCGATCCGGAGGGCGCGGAGCTGCCCGCACGCGGTGACCGGCGGCAGGCCGTGCTGGAGGGCGTGGTCGCGGCGGTCCGGCGGCAGCCGGAGCGGGCCCGCTGGGACGCGGCCTGGGCGCTGCTCGCGCGGGCCGCGCGGACCGGCGCCCCGGACCTGGTCGTCGTACCCGCGACCACGCTGGCCGCGCTGCGGCAGGAGGAGTGGGACCTTCCGCCGTCGATCGACGGGCTCGCGGGGGTCGTCGGGCTGTCCCGGCGGGCGGACCGGGCGGCGGGCCGGGCCGCCGCCCGGATCAGCGCCTCGGCGGGGGCGGGCCGATGAGCGGCACGGGAGCCACACCCGCTGTGGCCGCCGCTCGCGCCCCGGGCCCCGTACGCACCCAGCCCCCACACCCCCTCGACCGCGACAAGCTCTTCGCGGCGCGGCTGCACGCCGCCCGCGTGCGCCCGTACCTCGCGACCGCCCTCTTCGCCCTGCACATCGTGGAGTCGCGGCAGGTGCCGACGATGGCCGTCGACCGGTACTGGCGCTGCTACGTCTCCCCCGGCTTCGTGGACCGGACCCCGGTCGAGGAGCTGGCCGGGGTCTGGGTGCACGAGGTCTCGCACCTGCTGCGCGACCACCACGGGCGCGGTGACCGGATCGCCCGCGCACTGGGGCTGACCGGCGCGGGCGACCGGCTGCGGCTGAACATCGCCGCCGACTGCGAGATCAACGACGACGTGTTCGGGGACGGGCTCGTCCGGCCCGAGGGCGCGGTGGTGCCGGAGCTGCTGAGGATGGGCACCGGCGAGCTGATGGAGGACTACGTCCGCGGCTTCCGGCTCGGCACCCTGCCCCCGGAGCTGGCCTGGCTGGACTGCGGCAGCGGTGCGGACGGGCTGGAGCGGGAGTGGGACCTCGGCGCGGACGGGGCGGACGGGCTCAGTCCGCAGGAGCAGGACGCGGTGCGCTTCCGCGTGGCGCAGGGAATCAACGGCCGCCCGGGGAGCGCCCCGGCGGGCTGGAAGCGGTGGGCGGAGGAGGCGTTCCATCCGCCGCAGGCGTGGCGGGACCTGCTGGGGGCGGCGGTGCGGTCGGCGGTGGCCGGGGCGGGCGCCGGCGAGGACTACAGCTACGGGCGCCCCTCCCGCCGCTCGGCGGGCCTGCCGGGCCTGGTGCTGCCGAGCCTGCGGCGCAGGCCGCCGCGGGTGTGCGTGGTCATCGACACCTCGGCGTCGGTCAGCGATGCCGAACTGGGCAGCGCGCTGCTGGAGGTGACGGCGATCTCGCGGGCGGTGGGCGGGCGGCGCGACCAGGTCTCGGTGGTGCCGTGCGATGCGGCGGCCCGCGTCGTGCATCCGCTCTGCCACGGCGAGGGCATTCCGCTCGTGGGCGGAGGCGGCACGGACCTGCGGACGGGCTTCACGGCGGCGCTGCGGTCGGGGCCGGGGCCGGGCCCCGATGTGATCGTCGTCCTGACGGACGGTCATACGGACTGGCCCGCGGCCCGGCCGCCGTGCCGGACGGTGGTGGGCCTCTTCGCGGGCCACTACGCCCCCCGCTGGGACCGGTACGACCCCGACTACACCCCGCAGGGCCCGCCGGCGTGGGCCCGGGTGGTGGAGATCGGCGGGCGGGGCGGGGGCCGCTGAGCGGGGCCGGGCGCGGCGCGGGCTGTCGCGGGGTCGCGTGGTGTCGCCTTCCGGGGCGGCGTCCGTCATGATCGGGAGGCGAGACCGGGGCCGGGGGGCCGGGACGGCGCCGGGGCACGAGTGCGATGGGAGACAGCCGTGAGGATGCTGATCAACAGTCCGGAGACCGTGGTCGCCGACGCCCTGCGCGGGATGGCCGCCGCCCATCCCGAACTGGACGTGGACGTGGACGCGCGGGTCGTCGTACGGCGGGACGCGCGCGGCGGTGGACGGGTCGGGGTGGTGTCCGGGGGCGGGTCCGGGCATGAGCCGCTGCATGCGGGGTTCGTCGGGTACGGGATGCTGTCCGCGGCCTGCCCCGGCGAGGTGTTCACCTCTCCTGTCCCGGACCAGATGGTGCGGGCGGCCGCGGCGGTGAATTCCGGGCAGGGGGTGCTGTTCGTCGTCAAGAACTACACCGGGGACGTGCTCAACTTCGAGATGGCCGCCGAGCTGGCGGAGGAGGACGGCCTGCGGATCGAGCGGGTGCTCGTCGACGACGACGTGGCGGTGACCGACAGCCTGTTCACCGCCGGGCGGCGCGGTACGGGCGCCACCCTCTTCGTCGAGAAGATCGCCGGGGCGGCGGCCGAGGAGGGCGCACCGCTGGAGCGGGTCGCGGCGCTGGCCCGGCGGGTCAACGAGTCCTCGCGGAGCTTCGGGGTGGCGCTGAGCGCGTGCACCACGCCCGCGAAGGGCAGCCCGACCTTCGATCTCCCGGAGGGTGAGCTGGAGTTGGGCATCGGGATCCATGGCGAGCCGGGGCGGGAGCGCCGTCCGATGATGTCCGCGCGGGAGATCGCCGAGGTCGCGGTGGGGGCCGTACTGGAGGAGCTGGCGGGGGTCGGACCGGCCGACGGGCCGGTGCTCGCGCTGGTCAACGGGATGGGGGCGACGCCGCTGCTGGAGCTGTACGGGTTCCACGCGGAGGTGGCGCGGATCCTGGGCGAGCGGGGGGTGCCGGTGGCCCGGACCCTGGTGGGCAACTACGTCACCTCGCTGGACATGGCGGGGTGTTCGGTGACGCTGTGCCGGGCGGACGAGGAGCTGGTACGGCTGTGGGACGCGCCCGTCCGGACGGCGGCGCTGCGCTGGGGGTGCTGAGCGGTGGGGACGGCGGCGGGTACGGGCAGTTCGGACGCGAGTCGAGGAGACGTCACGGTGCGGGACGCGGAGTTCTTCCGGAACTGGATGGCGGCGGCAGCGGCCGCGGTGGAGCGGGAGGCGGACCGGCTGACGGAGCTCGACTCCCCCATCGGGGACGCCGACCACGGCAGCAATATGCGGCGCGGGTTCACGGCGGTACTGGCCGCCTTGGAGGCGGAGCCTCCGGCGACGCCGGGCGCGGTCCTCCAACTGGCGGGCCGGACCCTGATCTCGACGGTCGGCGGCGCGTCGGGCCCGCTGTACGGGATGCTGCTGCGCCGCACGGGCAAGTCCCTCGGTGAGGCGCAGGAGGTCTCGGACGCGGACGTGGGCGCGGCGCTGGCCGTCGGGGTGGACGCGGTGTCCCAGCTGGGCGGAGCCTCCGCGGGCGACAAGACGATGCTGGACGCACTGCTCCCGGGCGTGACGGCCCTCAAGACGTCCTACCGCTCGGCGGCCACCGCGGCGGAGGAGGGCGCCGTGGCGACAACCCCCCTCCGAGCCCGTAAGGGCCGCGCCAGCTACCTGGGTGACCGCAGCATCGGCCACCAGGACCCGGGCGCCACGTCCGCGGCCCTCCTCCTGGCAGCGTTGGCCGACACGGCCGAGCAGGCGGGGGGCGAGCGGTGACGGGCCCCGGCACGGGCGCGGCCCTGGTCGGGGTCGTGCTCGTCTCGCACAGTGCGCGGGTCGCCGAGGCGGTGGCCGATCTGGCGCAGGGGCTGGCGGCCGGCGGGCCCGTGGTTTCCGTGGCGGCGGCCGGCGGTACGGACGACGGCGGGCTGGGGACCAGCGCTTCGCGTGTCCTCGCGGCCGCGCGAGCCGTGGACCGGGGCGCCGGGGTGGCGCTGCTCGCGGATCTCGGGAGCTCGGTGCTGACCGTCAAAGCCCTGCTGCTGGAGGACGAACTGCCGCCGGATTCCCGCCTGGTCGACGCCCCCTTCGTCGAGGGCGCGGTAGCGGCGGTGGTGGCCGCCTCCACCGGGGCACCCGTCGCCCAGGTCGCGGAGGCGGCGACGGAGGCGTACGCCTACCGCAAGACCTGAGCGGCGGGCCCGTCCCGGGGCCGTTCTGTCTCCGCGTCCCGTGCGTAGTCCTCCTGCGCGGGACCGCCGCGGGCGCGGCCTCGGCGGCCCCTGCCCACGCTTCCGCGAGGCGTGGGCAGGGGCTCGTACAGGCAACGCGCTCAGCGGCCCCGCAAGGACTGGATCTCGCGGCGGTCGCGTTTGGTCGGGCGGCCCGTGCCGCGGTCGCGGAGGCCCAGGGCCGCGGCTTCCGTCGGGGTCGGCGGGGGCGGGCTCTTGTCGATCAGGCATTCCGCGGCCACCGGGGCACCGACCCGCTTCGAGACCGGCCGCTTGACCACCACGATCCGTTCACGCCCCGCGTGGAACAGCCGGACCTCGTCGCCCGCGCGTACCGTCTGCGCCGGCTTGGCCCGCTCGCCGTTGACCCGTACGTGGCCCGCCCGGCAGGCGGTCGCCGCGATCGAGCGGGTCTTCGTCAGACGTACGGACCAGATCCACGCGTCGACCCGTACCGTGCCGGTTTCCGGTCCGGATACCTGTTCAGCAGCCATGTCCCGACTCTAGTCAGTCGGGAGGCGCGGAGTGGAACGACTTTTTCTGCCGCACGTGCCGTGTTCTTGGCGGATACGCCAAGGGGTATGGCACCTACCATGGAGATCAACCCAAGGGAATTGCAAATGCGCCACGCGTACGCCTACCTTGTCGCACATGCAGTCCTACACCATCGGACAGGCTGCGCGTCTGCTGGGCGTCAGCCCCGATACGGCGCGCCGCTGGGCCGACGCCGGCCGGGTCGTGACCCATCGCGACGAGGTCGGCCGGCGGCTGATCGACGGTCGTGACCTGGCGGCCTTCTCCGTCGAGGTGGCACAGGGCGCCCACACCGAGGAAGGCGATCCGTACACCTCGGTTCGCAACGCCTTCCCGGGCATCGTCACCGCCGTCACGCTCGGCGACGTGGCCGCCCAGGTGGAGATCCAGGCGGGGCCCCACCGGCTGGTCTCCCTGCTCACCCGGGAGGCCGTCGAGGAACTGGGGCTGGAGGTCGGGATGCGGGCCACCGCCCGCGTGAAATCCACCAGCGTGCACATCGACCGCGCCTGAGCCGGGACACCAGAGATCCACGGCTCCAGGGCTCCAGGGCTCGACGGCTCGACGGCTCGACGGCTCGACGGCTCAAGGAGTCCCCGAGGCGCTCCGCACCACCCGCTCGTACCCCACCCGCTCCGCCCGTCACCGGCGCGGGTCACCACCAGGCGGTCCCGGCACCCGGCCGGCCGCCGACCCGACCGAGGAGCACGCGCTCATGTCCCCGACCCCGACCCGCCGCCGCGCGGCGACCGTCGCACTCTCCGCCACCCTGCTGGCCGCCGCCCTGACCGCCTGCGGCGGTGGCGACGACACGTCGTCCGCCTCCCCCAGCGGTTCCGGCTCGGCCTCGGCCTCCGCCGAGCCGAAGGCAGCCAACCTCACCGTGCTGGCCGCCTCCTCCCTCACCGACGTGTTCAAGACCGCGGGCGCGGCCTACGAGAAGGCCCACCCGGGCACCAAGGTGACCTTCTCCTTCGCCGGTTCGCAGGAGCTCGCGGCCCAGGTCAAGCAGGGCGCTCCCGCCGACGCGCTGGTCACCGCCGACACCAAGACCATGGACGGCCTCAAGGCCGAGACCGGCGACGCCACCGTCATCGCGAAGAACCGTCTGGTCATCGCCGCGGGCAAGGACAACCCCTTCAAGATCGACGAGCTGAAGGACCTTGCCGACACCAAGATCAAGGTCGTGCTCGCCGCGCCCGAGGTCCCCGTGGGCCGCTACAGCAAGCAGATCCTCGACGCGCAGAAGATCGAGGTGAAGCCGGTCTCCCAGGAGCCCAACGTGCGCGCCGTGCTGAGCAAGGTCGAGCTGGGCGAGGCCGACGCCGGTCTCGTCTACAAGACGGACTCCGCCAAGTCCGGCGACAAGGTCGTCGCCGTGGACATCCCGGACGACCAGAACGCCGTCGCCTCCTACCCCGCCGCCGCGCTCAAGCAGTCCAAGAACGCCGAGGCCGCGGCCGCCTTCGTGGCCTGGCTGAGCACCCCGGAGGCGCAGAAGATCCTCCAGGACGCGGGTTTCCAGAAGCCGTAGTGGCACTCAGACGGTCGCGGGGGCTGCCTGGTCCGGGGGGAACAGGCAGCCCCCGCGGCATGCCCGCGCCCGCACGCCCTCCCGCCCGGTCCGGCGACCACCGCGTACGCTGCACCCCCGGCCCGCGCGACCGGGCCCGTACCGCTCCGACCCGGTGCCCCCGCCCCGAAGCCCCCGACCCCACGCCCCCGCCAGGAACCGAGGCATGAGCAGAGCCCGTACCCGCCGCACCCGGCCGCCGTTGACCCTCGCCCTCCCTGCCATGCTCGCCGTCGCGTTCCTGCTGCTGCCGCTCATCGGGATCCTCGCCCGTACGCCCTGGGGCGAACTCGGCGCGCATCTCAGCAGCCCCGGCGTCGTGGAGGCCCTCAAGCTCTCGCTGCTGGTCTCCTTCTGGGCGCTCGGCCTCTCCCTGCTCCTCGGCGTGCCGCTGGCCTGGCTGCTGGCCCGGGTGGAGTTCCGGGGCAAGGCGCTGGTGCGCTCGCTGGTGCTGCTCCCGATGGTGCTGCCGCCGACCGTCGGCGGTGTGGCGCTGCTGCTCGGTTTCGGCCGGCGCGGGCTGCTCGGGCCCTGGCTGGAGGGCACCTTCGGGATCACCCTGCCCTTCCACACCTCCGGCGCGGTCGTCGCGGCCACCTTCGTCGCGATGCCCTTCCTGGTCATCAGCCTCGAAGGCGCCCTCGGCGGGCTCAAGCAGAGCTACGAGGAGACGGCCGCCTCGCTCGGCGCCTCGCCGGTGCGGGTGTTCTTCACCGTGACCCTGCCCATGGTGGCCCCGGGTCTCGTCGCCGGCGCCGCGCTCACCTGGGCCCGCGCGCTGGGCGAGTTCGGCGCGACCATCACCTTCGCCGGGAACCTGCCCGGCACCACCCAGACCCTGCCCCTCCAGGTCTACCTGCTGCTCCAGGACCAGCCCGAGGCGGCCACCTCCGTCTCCCTGCTGCTGCTCGCGATCGCGATGGCCGTACTGATCGCCCTGCGCGGCCGGTGGACGAGTACCCCGGTGGCCCGCCGTACGGAGGCCGAGGCGGCGGCCCGGCCCGCGGAGGAGCCGGCCCAGGACGCGGCCGAGGGCGGGCCGGGCGCCCCGGACCCGGTGCGGGAGCCCGCCGGGCACTGGCCGCTGCACGCCACCGTCACCGGCTTCAACCGGCTCACGCTCGACGCCGAACCGGGCACCACCATCGCCGTCGTCGGCGAGAACGGCGCCGGCAAGACCACCCTGCTGCGCGCGCTGCTCGGCCTCACCCCGCGGGCCCACGCCGCACTGCGGCTCGGGGACACGGATGTCACGGCGCTGCCGCCGCACCGGCGCCAGGTGGCCTGGGTCCCGCAGGACGGCGCGCTGTTCCCGCACCTGAGCGCCCTGGCCAATACCGCGTACGGGCTGCGCGCCCGCCGGGTGCCGCGCGCCGAGGCCCGCCGCGAGGCACTGCTCTGGCTGGACCGGCTCGGCGTCGGGCACCTCGCGCACCGCAGGCCCGCGCAGCTCTCCGGCGGCCAGGCCCAGCGGGTCGCGCTGGCCCGCGCCCTCGCCGCCCGGCCCCGGCTGCTGCTGCTCGACGAACCGCTGGCCGCCCTCGACCAGACCACCCGTGCCCGCGTCCGGCACACCCTGCGCACGCACCTGGCCGGCTTCGGCGGGGTCTGCCTGATCGTCACCCACGATCCCGTGGAGGCGGTCTCGCTGGCCGACCGGGTCCTCGTACTGTCCGACGGCCTGGCCCTCCAGGACGCTCCGCCCGCCGAGGTCTCCCGGCATCCGCGCTCCCCGTGGGTGGCGCGCATGCTGGGCCGCAACGCCTGGCCGGGCACCGCCTCGGAGGACGGCCTCGTCCTCGCGGAGGGCGGCCGGCTGGTGGTGGCCGAGGCGCTGCCGGCCGGGGCACCGGCGCTGGCGATCATCGCGCCGGAGGCGGTGTCGGTGCACCGGGAGCGGCCGGGCGGCAGCCCGCGCAACGTCTGGCGGGGCACCGTACGGGAGATCACCTCGGTCGGCAGCCGGCTGCGGGTGCTGATCGCCTCGGCCGGGGCGCCCGACCTGGTCGCGGAGATCACCCCGGACGCGGCGGCGGAACTGGGGCTGGCCGACGGGGCCGAGGTGTGGACGAGCGTGAAAGCGACCGAGGTGACCCTGGTCCGCCTCTGAACCGGAGCAGGGCAGCAGGGCACAGGGCAGCGAGCGAACCCCCGCCGCCCCGCTAGCCCGCCCCCGCCGCCTCCCCCGCCACCGCCGGGGCGAACTCGCACCACACGCTCTTGCCGCCGCCCCTCGGCTCCACGCCCCACGAGTCCGCGAGCTGCTGCACCAGCATCAGCCCCCGCCCCGACACCGCCCAGTCCCCCGCCTCGCGCAGCCTCGGCAGGGCGCTGCTGGTGTCCTCCACCTCGACGCGGATCCGCCCCTGGGCCGTCAGCCGGAGGCTGAGGTTGCCGCCGCCGTCCGTGTGGACCAGGGCGTTGGTCATCAGCTCGTCCGCCGCGAGCTCGATCTCGTCGGCCCGCTCCCGCGCCCCCCACGCGGCCACGGCCGCCCGGATCAGGTGCCGGGCCAGGCCCGGCGCGTGCGTGTCCCCCGGGTCCAGTCGCTGGCGCAGCGGCCCTCCGCCGCTGCCGTTCGGCGTGCCGCGCCGCCGCAGCACGAGCAGGGCCATGTCGTCCCCGCCGCCCGCGTCCCCGACCAGGTCGCACAGCGCGTCGGCCAGGTCCTCCACGTCCACCGGGCCGCCGCGCACCGCCGCCATCAGCTCCTCCATACCGGTGTCGTGGTCCGAGCCGGGCCGTTCGATCAGGCCGTCGGTGCACAGCACGAGGGTGTCCCCGGGGTGCAGTTCGAGGCTGGTGACCGGGTATCCGGAGCCGGTGGGCCCCGGTTCGCGGGGTGGCAGCCCGAGCGGCAGCCCGCCCGCCACCTGGATGCGGTGGCAGCTGCCGTCGCCGCGCCGTACGACGGGGTCGATATGGCCGGCCCGGACCATCTGGAGGATCCCGCTGCTGAGGTCGACCTGCGCGTAGGTGCACGTGGCGAACCGTTCCGTCTCCAGCTCGCGCAGGAAGGCCGAGGCCCGTGCCATGGCCGCGCCCGGCGTGTGCCCCTCGACGGCGTACGCCCGCAGTACGATGCGCAGTTGCCCCATGACGGCGGCGGCGTCCGTGTCGTGCCCCTCGACGTCCCCGATCATCACCCCGACCCGGCCGTCCCCGAGCGGGACCACGTCGTACCAGTCGCCGCCGATGTCCCGTCCCATCCGGGCCGAGCGGTACCGTACGGCGATCAGCGCGCCCGGCACCTCCGGGATCCGGCGGGGCAGCATCGCGCGCTGGAGCCCTTCCGCCAGGTCGTGTTCCTGCTCGAAGAGCATGGCGCGCTGGAGGCTCTGGGCGACGCCGCTGCCGAGGGCCATCAGCAGATTGCGTTCCTCGGCGGTGAAGTCGCCGTCGCGCTTGTAGAGCAGCCCGAGGGCGCCGATGGGCCGGCCCTGAGCGATCAGCGGCAGGTAGACGCCGCTGCGGACGGACAACGGCTCGATGTAGGGCCACAGCAGCGGATAGCCGGTCTCGAACTCGTCGCGCGAGACGAGGAAGACGGGCTGCATCGTGCGCACGGCCCGGCTCATGGGGAACTGCGCGTCGATCCGCGTGTACTCGATCTCCGGTACGTACGAACCGAGCTGGCCCTCCGCGACCAGGTGGATACGGGCCCCGTCGACGATGCCGAGCATCACGCTGACCGCGCCCAGATGGCCGAGCGCCTGCGGGTCCTTGAGGACGTCGGTCACGTCGTTGACGGTGCGGGCGTGGGCGAGGATGGCCGTCGTCCGCTCGACGACGCCGGTCATCCGGCGGCGGCCCTCGTCCTGCTCCCCTCCGGCGCCGGGCTCCTCCGGGTCGTGGGCCGCGTCGCGGAGGATCCCGATGACGCGGTACGGGCGCCCGCGCGGGTCCCGCAGGATGTGGCCCTGGATATGCGTCCAGGTCGGGGAGCCGTCGCGGCGGCGGCTGCGGACGTAGGCGCCGTAGTGGCTGCGGCCGTCCTTGATCGCCTGGGCCACCCGGGCATCGAGCCGGGCCGCCTCGGCGGGGGCGAGGCGCGAGCGGAGTCCGTCGGGGGTGCCGGCGTACTCGTCCGGGCGCAGGTCGAGGACCTCGAGGGCGGTGGGATCGAGATGCATCCGCCCGCTGTCGAGGTCCCAGTCGAACGTGCCCATGCGGTTGAGCGCGAGACTCGTGTCCGGCCGCGCGGGCCAGTCGACCTCGGGGTTGTCTCCCCTGTGGGCCATGCAGCCAGGGTCTCACTCTCCCCCGCCGCTGTCCCTGCGGGAGCGCTCGGGCGGGGACCGGAGCGGGTGGTCGGTGCAGCCCTCGGCCGCGTGGACGTGCATCCGGGACTCCGGGCGCAGCAGGTTGAGGGGCGCGCCCGTGCTCAGCCGCTCCACGAGGTCCGGGGCGGCGTAGGCCCTACGCCGGCGGCGTTCCCGGCGACGGAGCCGCGGTCGGGGCCGACGGGACCGGGGAGGCCGAAGCACTCGGCGGCGCCGAGGTAGGCGGCACCGGGGAGGGCGAGGCCGGCGCGGACGAGGGCGGCGGGGCCGACGTCACCCGCGACGGGGAACCGGAGGGGGAGGCCGGCGCCGAGGTGGGCGACGCCGGAGCCGAGGCCGTCGGAGTCGGGGACGCCGAGGGCGGCGGGGGCTTCGACGGGGACGCGGAGGGCGAGGGGGTGGGCGAGCCCGACGGGGACTTCGACGGGGAGGCCGAGGGCGAGGGGGTCGGCGAGCCCGAGGGCGACTTCGACGGGGACGCGGACCCGGACGGCGTCGGCGAGGTGGACGGGGACGTGGAAGGGGACTCCGACGGGGACGTGGACGGGGACTTCGACGGCGAGGCCGAGCCCGACGGGGTGGGCGACGGCGGCGGCGACTTCGTGTCCGACGGCCTCGGGGAGGTCCCCGAGGGAACCGGCTTCGTCGGCTGCGGCCCGGTCGGCCTCGGCGTCGGGATCACCGGCGGCGGTATCGGCCGGTCCGGCCTGCCGTGCTGGTGCTGGCCCTTGTCGCGCTCGTACCAGCCGCGGGTCTGCCGGTCGTAGATCACGATCTTGGTCACCGGCTTCACCGCCGGAGCGATCACCACCACCTCGGCCGGCCGGTACGAGGGCCAGGTCTGCCCGAACCGCTTGGGGTCCGCCTTGAGCGGCACCGGCGGCCCCAGCGGGTTCCCGCAGGCGCACCGCACCCGCGGCACCCCCCGGTCGTCCACCAGCACGGCCGTCCCGGCCTGCAGTACGGCCTGGTAGCTGGTGGCCTTGCCGTCCTGGAAGCCGTGATTGGTGACCCGGGTGTCCATGCGCAGCTGCACCGCCGTCAGCGAGCGCAGGTACGAGGGCACGGCGGCCGGCTGGATACCGAGGGCCGAGGCGAAGGCGGAGTTCTTGGCGGGCTCCGCGGACAGCACCTTGATCTGCTTCTCGATGTCGCAGCTGGCGGCGTCCCTGGTGCCCTCGTACACGCCGGGGGCGGCACCGCTGATGCTCCTGGTGCCGGTGGGGGTGCCCTCGGTGGGGCTCGCGGTCAGCGCGCCGCCGCCGGTGGGGGTGGGGAGCGGGCTCTCCGGCGGCGGGGCGTTCTCCGTGACCACCGTGGACTCGGTGAACGGGTCCGGGCCGGTGGCCGCGGCGGGTTGGAGGAAGACCTCGCCGCCCGCCTTGTCGGAGGTACCGCTGGGCCGGGTCAGGACCACGACCAGGGCCACCACCGCAGCCACCGCGACCAGTGCGGTGGCGAGCCGCGGGACGGACCGCCACCAGGGCTGCTTCGCGGGCCCGGAACCTCCCGGGCCTCCCGGGCCTCCCGGGCCTCCCGGACCGGCGGGGCCGCCGGGGCCGCTCGGGCCACTGCCGCCGCCCGATCCGCCCGGCCCGCCGGGAGGCCCCGGGGGCGGGGGCAGAGGCTCCTGCTGACCGCCCGACAGCGGGCCCGAGGGGGGCCCGGAGGGGCGTTCGGGCCGCGAAGGCTGCCGGCCGGCGGGTTGTGTGGTCACGGGCTCTTCTTCCAGGAGGAGGGAGTTCCCATCGAGCCATTGTGTGCGCCATCCGGGTGGTGGCCGCAAGCCGGGAGTGCCACGGTGGCAGGGTGACCGAGAAGCCCGGATCAGCCAGTTCGGGGGGCTCCGCGCGGGCATGGCGGGACGCCCTCGTCGCCGTCGTCGCGGCCTTCGCGGCCATGGCCGCCGTCGCCTGCGCGGGCATCGCCTTCGCGGGCGTCGGCGACCTGCCGAGCGGGGCCTTCCCGCATGTGGCCGCCGCGATCGTGGCGCTGGCGGCCGGGGGTACGGTCGAGGTGTCCGGCGGGGCCGGTGTGCTGGGCGGCGCGGACGCGAGCCTGGCGGTGCTGCCGCTCTCGGTGAGCCTCGCGGGCGCGCTCACGGCCGGCTGCCTCTTCCTGCGGCCCCTGCACAACCGTGCGGTCGCGCGCCCCCGCGAACTCCTCGGCCGCGCCGTCCCCCTGGTCGTCCTATGGCTCGTCGCCCTTACCGGTACCGCGCTGCTGGCCCGCCGGAGCTTCGGCGTCGCCACGGACGATTCCGCCATCGGAGTGATAGGGGAACTCCTCGACTCCGCGCCGACGGTGGGATTCCGTGCCGCTGTGCCCGCCACGCTGTTCTTCGGACTGCTCTGGATCCTGGGCGTGCTGCTGATCGCCCTGCTGGTCTCCCGCCGGGCACCGCTGCCGACGGGGCTGGTGCGCTTCCATACGGCGGTCCGCCCGGCCGCCTTCGCCACGGCCGTGCTGCTCCTGGTCTGCGTGGCCATCGGCGTCGTGATCGGCCTGGTGGTGGCGCTGACCCAGGGGCATGCCGCCCGGACCCTGGCCGTGATCCTGCTGGGGCTGCCGAACCTGGCGTGGATCGCGCTCACCCTCGGCTTCGGCGGGGCCTGGGAGGGCAGGGCCGAGGGCCCGTTCGGGCTGCCGATGCCGCAGGTGCTGGACGGGGTCCTGCGGGATTCCGACGCCTCGCCCGTGGACGTGGCCGCGCTCGCGCAGCAGGACCCCCGGGCGTGGTGGCTGGTCGCGGTGACCGCCGTCCTGCTGCTCGGTACGGGCGTGATGGCCGCCGTACGGTCCCCCGCGCACGTACGGCCCTGGCAGCACGCGCTGCATCTGGGCGCGGCCCTGGGCCTGGCCACGCTGATGGTGTGCCTGCTGGCGCGGGTCCAGGCCCGGTTCGCGCTCTCGCTGCTGGGGATCGGCACGGTGGACGGCCTCGGCGGTGAGGTGGTGCTGGACCCGGTCCTGTGGCGCACGGTCGGCCTGGCCGTGCTCTGGGGCGCGGTGGCGGGTCTCCTGGGCGCCCTCCTGGCCCGCCCCCTGCACCGGCGCGGCCGCGTGGACGACCCGGTGGAGCCCGCGGCTCCCTCCCCGCCGCGCGGGTGACCTCGTACGGCCTCAAGCGCCACCGGGATCCCGGGTGTCCACGATGCGCGTCGGGTCGTCCTGGGAGTCGCGGGTCTGGTGGGCCTCGACCGGGCCCGCGGGCGGGGCGGACGGGCCGGCCGTGTCCGGGCCCGCCCTCGTCGGCTCGGGGGCGGAGGTCACGCCCGGCCCCTCCGCGACCGCGTACGTGGACAGGCGGCTCCCGTCCCCGTACAGCCAGCGCCCCGAAGCCTCGTCGTAGAGCCAGACCGACTCGCCGTCCAGGACCACACCCGCGCGCAGCCCCCGCAGGGCGCGCCGGAAGCCGTCCGCGTCGGTGTTCCCGGCGGCCAGTTCCTCCAGCGCGTGCCGGTAGCGCTCCAGGGCGTCCGCCCCGTGCGTGAGCAGCGGCCGCGGGTCCTCCGCGCGCAGCGGGGGCCGTCGGCCGGTCGTCGGGGGCGGCAGCGGGACGGAGACGAGCAGCCGCCCGTCCACCCAGGCGCTCCACCCGTTCGCGCACAGAATCTCGGCCCACTCGCCGCGCCGGGTCAGGAGCTGAACGGGCAGGAAGGCGTCCAGGGGCATGGTCGGCCGGGAGACGTCGGGGACCTCCCAGGCGGCCAGCCCCTCGGGCGGCACCACATGGGTGGGCTGGAAGTCCTCGACCACGGCGCCGGGATCCATCGAGCTCATGGGGCCTACTTCCGCATGATCGCGGGCTCGTGCCGGCGCAGCAGCCGGGCGACGAGCACGCCGAAGAGCACGGACAGGACCACCAGCATGCCCATGTTCAGCAGCCAGACGCCGGTGCGGTGGGCGAACAGCGGATCGGCGGCGACGGGCCCCGGCAGGATCGCCGCGAGGTCGATGGTGCCCGCCATGGCGCCGAGCGCCCAGCGCGAGGGGACCAGCCAGGACAGCTGCTCCACCACGGGCACCCCGTGCAGCGGGAGCAGCGCGCCGCAGAAGACCACCTGTACGACGGCGAGGAGGACCAGCAGCGGCATGGTGACCTCCTCCTTGCGGACCAGCGCGGAGACGAGCAGGCCGAGCATCATCGCGGTGAACGCGAGCAGCGCCACGGCGAGGGTGATCTCGGCGAGGGGCGGCATGAGCACCCCCTCGCCGCCGGGGGCGTTGAGGTCCACACCGAGGAGGGCGACCAGCGTGAGGACCACCGCCTGGACGACGGTGACGGCGCCGAGCACCACCACCTTCGACATCAGGTAGGCGGAGCGGGACAGCCCGACGGCGCGTTCGCGCCGGTAGATGACCCGTTCCTTGACCAGCTCGCGTACGGCGTTGGCGGCGCCGGTGAGCACGCCGCCGACGCAGAGGATCAGGAGGGCGTTGATCGCGGTCTCCTGGGTGAGCCGGCTGCCGGACAGCGCGCGGGCCATGACGCCCATGACGAAGGGCAGCGCGACCATGACGGCGAGGAAGGTGCGGTCGGCGCTGAGCACGGCCGCGTAGCGGCGGACCAGGGTGGACAGCTGCGAGCCCCAGCTCTGCGCCTTCGGCGGCGGGGCGACGGCCGCGGCCTCCCCCGTGTCCCGTTCCCCGGCCAGCCAGGGCTGGCGGACGGCGTGCTGGACGTACTTGCGGTGCTGGGTCGAGGCGGCGTAGGCGCCGGCCCAGTCGCGATCCTGGTCCCGTTCGAAGGCTTCGAACGCCTCGGGCCACTCATCGAAGCCGAAGTAGCCGAGGGTTTCGCCGGGCGGGCCGTAGTAGGCGATGCGGCCGCCGGGGGCGAGGACGAGCAGCCGGTCGCAGACGTCGAGGCTGAGCACGCTGTGGGTGACGACGATGACCGTGCGGCCGTCGTCGGCGAGGCCGCGCAGCATGTGCATCACCGAGCGGTCCATGCCGGGGTCGAGCCCGGAGGTGGGCTCGTCGAGGAAGAGCAGGGAGGGCTTGGTGAGCAGTTCGAGGGCGACGGAGACGCGTTTGCGCTGGCCGCCGGAGAGGCTGTGGATGGGCTGGTCGGCGCGCTCGCGCAGGCCGAGTTCCCCGATGACCTCGTCCACCCGGGCCTGGCGTTCGGCCGGGCCGGTGTCCTGCGGGAAGCGCAGTTCGGCGGCGTGGGCGAGGGCGCGGCGGACGGTGAGCTGCGCGTGCAGGATGTCGTCCTGGGGGACGAGCCCGATGCGGCTGCGGAGTTCGGCGTAGTCGCGGTAGAGGTCGCGGCCGTCGTAGAGGACGGCGCCCCGGTCGGCGGGCCGGAGCCCGGTGAGGGCGCCGAGCAGGGTGGACTTGCCGGCTCCGCTCGGGCCGATGACGGCGAGCAGGCATTTGGCGCCGACGGGGAAGGAGACCTGGTCGAGGAGGGTCTTGCGGCCGTGGTCGACGGTGACGGTGAGGCCCTGCACGTCGAGGGAGACCTCGCCGGTGTCCGCGTACTCCTGGAGCTGGTCCCCGACGAGGCACAGGGCCACATGGCCGATGCCGATGATGTCGCCCTCGGTGAGGGGGGCGGTGCCGTCCACGGGGGCGCCGTTGAGGTAGGTGCCGTTGTGGCTGCCGAGGTCGGCGATCTCGTAGCCGCCGTCGGGGCGGGCGCGCAGCTCGGCGTGGCGCCGGGAGACGATCAGCTCGTCGACGACGAGGTCGTTGTCGGGGGCGCGGCCGATGCGTACGGCGGTCCGGGCGGGCAGCGGCAGCACGGCGCTGGGCCGGCGGAAGGTGCCGGTGGAGGAGGGGTTCGAGACCCCGGCGGGGTGGGCGCCGGAGGGGCGTTCGCGAGGGACGAGGACGGCGCGCGGGCCGTCCTCGACGCTGCCGAAGCGCAGTTCGCTGCCGGCGCCGATGTTCCATTCACGGACCCGGTGGCCGTCGGCCCAGGTGCCGTTCAGGCTGTGCTCGTCCTCGACCGTCCAGTGGTCGCCCTCGGCCCGCAGGACGGCGTGGTGCCAGGAGACGCGCGGGTCGTCGAAGCAGATGTCGCTCTGGGGGTCCCGGCCGACGTGATAGGTCCGGCCCGGGCTCATCGGTGTGGAGCCCGTGTCGGTCGACAGGAGGAGCTCGGGTGCGGTCGGCACACCGGGGCGCTGGACCATGAGCAGATTTTCCCACGCACCGGAGCACCCGGCAGGAGTCGGAGAAAACCGCAGGTCAGAGCCCTCTTATGGGTAATGACAACGGTCCCCGTTGCAGCCTTTGCCGATCGCGCCGCGGTGCGCTTCACTTCACGCGACGGCACCCGAGGAACGGCTGCCGCGACCGGGACGGGGGACGCCATGAGTGGCCACGACCACACGCACGACGACCACGGGCACGGGCCCGGCGGGCACAGCCACGGCGTGTCCGCCGACGCCGACCGGCGCTGGCTGGCCATCGCGCTCGCCCTGATCGGCGGGTTCATGGCCATCGAGGTGGTCATCGGCGTCATGGCCCACTCGCTGGCCCTGATCTCGGACGCGGCGCACATGCTCACCGACGCCGTGTCGATCGTGCTGGCGCTGATCGCGATGCGCCTCGCGGCCCGGCCGGCCCGCGGTGGGTTCACGTACGGGCTCAAGCGCGCGGAGATACTGTCCGCGCAGGCCAACGGCCTGACGCTGCTGCTGCTGGCGGTGTGGCTGGCGTACGAGGCGGTGCGGCGGCTGATGAATCCGCCGCCGGTGGAGGGCGGGCTGGTGCTGGTGACGGCGCTGGCGGGGATCCTCGTCAATGTGGCGGCGGCCTGGTGCATCTCGCGGGCCAACCGGTCCTCGCTGGCCGTGGAGGGCGCCTACCAGCACGTGCTGAACGACCTGTTCGCCTTCATCGGGACCGCGGCCGCCGGTCTGATCGTCATGACCACCGGATTCCGGCAGGCGGACGCGATCGCCACCCTCGTGGTGGTGGTGCTGATGGTCAAGGCGGGCTACGGACTGGTCCGCGACTCCGGCCGGATCTTCCTGGAGGCGGCGCCGGCCCATCTGGACCCGGACGCGGTCGGTGACCGGCTGGCCGGGCACCCGCCGGTGACCGAGGTGCACGATCTGCACATCTGGACGATCACCTCGGGCCAGGCGGCGCTGTCCGCGCATGTGCTGGTGGAGCCCGCGGGCGACTGCCACGCCGTACGCCGGGACCTGGAAGGGCTGCTGGAGAAGGAGTACGGGATCACCCACACCACGCTCCAGGTGGACCACGCGCAGGACTCCCTCCTCACGGTGGGCCGCCCGGGCGAGCGTACGTACGATCCGCACTGCGCGGACGCGCACGGCCCGGTCCACCGCGCGGGCCCGCACGACCACTGACGCGGGCCCGCACGACCGCTGAGGGGCGCCCGCACGATCACTGCGGGGCGCCCGGACGGGGCATGCATGGGGGCATGACCTTCAAGCGCAGTGCAGGACTGCTCCTGTTCCGGCGGACCGGCCCCGGCCCGGCGGGCGATCCGGACACGGGTGTCGAGGTGCTGCTCGGCCATATGGGCGGCCCGCTGTGGTCCGGCCGGCAGGCCGGGGGCTGGGCCATCCCCAAGGGGGAGTACGGGCCGGAGGAGACGCCCCGGGACGCGGCCCGGCGGGAGTTCACCGAGGAGATCGGGCTGCCCCCGCCGGACGGCGAGTACCTGCCGCTGGGCGAGGTACGGCTGTCCAGCGGGAAGCTCGTGACGATCTGGGCGGTGGAGGCGGACCTCGATCCGGCGCTGATGGTGCCGGGGACCTTCACCATGGAGTGGCCGCCGCGCTCCGGAAACGTACAGGAGTTCCCGGAGCTGGACCGGGTGGACTGGTTCACGCCCTCCACCGCCCGGGAACTGCTGATCAAGGGCCAGGTTCCGTTCCTGGAGCGGCTGCTGGGGCTGCTGAAGGCTTGACCAGAGCGCGTACTTGCCAAGCTCCGCGCCTGCCAGGACATTGCACCCATGACCAACGTCGTGCTGGTGGGGACCCTGGACACCAAGGGTGTGGAGTACGGCTGGCTGCGCGAGAGGCTGCTGCGCGCCGGCGTCGGAGTGGTACTGGTCGACACGGGGATCATGGGCGAGCCCCGGGTGGCCGCCGATGTCCCGAGGGAGGCGGTGGCGCGGGCCGCCGGGACGGAGCTGTCCGTGCTGCGGACGGACGCCGGCCGGGGCGGGGCGGTGACGGCGATGGCCCGCGGTGCGGAGGCGACCCTGCTGCGCCTGCACGCCGAGGGCCGGCTGGACGGGGTCCTCGCGATCGGCGGCAGCGGCGGCACCTCCATCGCCACCCGGGCGATGCGGGCCCTGCCGCTGGGCGTGCCGAAGCTGATGGTCTCGTCCATGGCGTCCGGGAACACCGCCCCCTATGTGGGCTCGTCGGACATCACGATGATGTACAGCGTCGTGGACATCGCGGGCATCAACAGCGTGTCCGAACCCATCCTGGGCAACGCCGCCGCGGCCGTCGCCGGGATGGCCCGGGCCTACGCACGCCTGGACCACCACCGGCCGGCGCTGGACGAGGGCCGCGAGGGCGGCCGCCCGCTGGTCGCGGCGAGCATGGCGGGGGTGACCACGGCCGGGGTGGACGCGGCGCGCGAGCGGCTGACGGAACTGGGCTACGAGGTCCTCGTCTTCCACGTCAGCGGTACCGGCGGCCGCACCCTGGAGACCCTGGCCGGGCAGGGCGCCTTCGCGGGCGTGCTCGACCTGACCCTCAGCGAGCTGGCCGACGACCTGTGCGGGGGCATCCTCACGGCCGGGCCGGACCGGCTGAGCGCCGCCGGGCGGGCCGGTGTGCCGCAGGTGGTGAGCCTGGGCGCGCTGGACATGGTGAAGTTCGGCCCGCTGGAGTCCCTGCCGCAGCGGGTCCTGGACCGGGGGGTGCACGTGCACAACCCGTCCATCACGGTGATCCGGACGAGCGAGGCGGAGTGCGCGGAGCTGGGCCGCCGGGTCGCCGCCAAGCTGCGCGCGGCGACGGGGCCCACCGAGGTGTGCGTCCCGCTCCGTGGACTGTCCACCCTGGGCGCGCCGGGCGGGCCGTACCATGACCCGCGCGCGGACCGGGCGCTGTTCTCGGCGCTGCGCGAGGGCTTGCGGGGCAGTGCCGCGCGGCTCCACGACTACGACACGCACATCAACGACCCGGTCTTCGGGCGTGCGGCCGCGGACCGGCTGCACACCATGATCGGCTCGGTGTCGGCCGCGGCCTGAGAGCCCCGCACCGCGGGGAACCGGCCGCGGTGCGATCCACGTCCCTTGAGGAGTCCGGGTCCGGCCGTCAGCGGCCGGCTCCCGGGCTGCTCAGGGGAAGGACTCGGCGCCGTACGGCGGGCAGGGGGGCACGCAGGATGGACACGCGGACGGCATGGTCGGTCCCCGGGTACACGGAGGTCCGTGAGCTCGGTTCGGGCGGCAGCGGCCGGGTGGTACTCGCCGTGCACGCGGCCACGGGCACGGCGGTCGCGGTGAAGTACCTCAGCGACCGGCTGCGCGAGGACCCGGCGTTCGTCGGGGAGTTCCGGGCCGAGGCGCGCCTGCTGGGCGGGCTGGAGAGCCCGTATGTGGTGCGCCTGTACGAGTACGTGGAGGCGCCCGGCGGCGCCGCCATCGTGATGGAGCTCGTGGACGGTATCTCCCTGCGCGCGCTGCTGCGGCAGTCCGGGCAGGCCGACGCCGAGGCCGCGCTGGTGGTCCTCAAGGGCTCGCTGCTCGGGCTGGCGGCCGCGCACCGGGCGGGGGTCGTGCACCGGGACTACAAGCCGGAGAACGTGCTGGTCGCGGCCGACGGCTCCTCGAAGCTGGTGGACTTCGGCATCGCGGCGAACCGCGGCAGCACGCCCGGCGTGGCCGGTACGCCCGCCTATATGGCCCCCGAGCAGTGGCAGGGCCGTCCGGCGTCGCCCGCCGCCGATGTGTACGCGGCGACCGCGACCTTCTTCGAATGCCTCACCGGCCGCAAGCCCTACGACGGGGAGAACTTCGCGGAGCTGGCCGTCCAGCACATCGAGGCCCCGGTACCGGAGACCGAGGCCCCGGAGCCGGTGCGTCCGCTGATCCGGCGCGGTCTGGCCAAGGCGCCCGAGCAGCGGCCGGAGAACGCCGAGGCGTTCGTGGCGGAGCTGGAGGACGTGGCCCTGGCCGCCTACGGGCCGGACTGGGAGGAGCGCGGGCAGCGCAAGCTGGCGGCGCTCGCCGCCCTGCTGCCGCTGCTCTTCCCGTCGGCGGGCGGCCCGGCGGCGGGCACCACCGCCGCGGCCACGACCACGCTCGGCGGCGGTGCGGGCTGGGCTCCCGGCCGCCGCGGCTGGCTCGCGGCGGGGATCGCGCTGGTGCTGGGAGCCGTACTGGTGATGACGACCGACGCGATCGGCGCCTCCCCCGGCGGGGCCTCGGCGCTCAGCGCCTTCGCCACCACGAGCGCCGCCCCGCCCGGCTCCGCCTCCCCCTCGCCGGGCCCGTCGGTGCCGGCCTCGCCGTCGGCGGTGCCCAGCGCTTCGGCCTCCCCGAGCCCTTCGCCGTCCGCGTCCGCCTCCCCGTCCGCCTCGGCCTCCGCGTCACCGACGCCTACGTCGTCCCCGACTGCGACCCTGACCGGGAAGCCGACGCCGACTCCCACCCCGACACCCACGCCCACCCCCACGCCGCCGGTGAAGGTGACGGCGGTGGACGTGGCGCTCCGGACGAGTGTGTACCGCGGCGAGGCGAGCATCACGGTCTCCGCCACGGGCACCGGGCCGGTCACCGTGACGGTGCAGTGGTTCCTCGGCGGCTCGCAGGGCGCCTACACCGTGCCCGACGGCAGCGAGTCGTTCACGGTCCAGGCCGGGTCGACCGTCACCACCACCCGGCAGCACACCTTCACCCGGGACCGCGGCTGCTACGGCGGGGTACGGGTGACCACCAAGCCGGCCGCGGGCAACAAGTCCGCGGCGGACTCCCAGTACCTGGCGCGCTGCGTGGAGGCCCCACGATGAGCGACCCGCGTCCCGGCGAAAGCGGCAGCGGCTCCCGCTCCGACTCCGACTCCGGCTCCGGCTCCGGCTCCGCCGAGTACAGCGCCACCGTTCTCGGCAGCCACTGGTTCAGCGGCCCCCCGGCCGGTACGGAGCCGGTGGCGCCCGACCGCGTCGAGGGCTCCGTGCTCCGCTTCGGCCCCGGGGTCACCGCGGCCCTGCCCGCGCCCTTCCCGCTCACCGCGACCCTCGCCGAACCGCCCCGGCGGCGCCGGGGGCAGGGGCTGCGCCGGTACACCCTCGCCGCGGTGGTGCTGGCCGCCGTCCTCGCGTACCTGGGCTGGCAGCGGCTCGGGCCGGGGATCGAGGTCCGCGACCTGACGCTGACCACCGGTACGCCCGCCTGCGACTCCACGGCCGATGTCGTGGCCCTCGTGGCCACCGACGGGCGGCCCGGTGTGCTCACCTACCGGTGGGTCCGCAGCGACGGCACCCGGTCCGAGGAGCTGACCGAGCGGGTGCCGCGCGGGCAGCGGGAGGCCCGGCTGCACCTGCTGTGGACCTTCAAGGGCACGGGCAGCTATCCGGCGCGGGCCGAACTCCAGCTGCTCTCCCCGGACCGGCGCACCGCCGCGGTGGACTTCACGTACACGTGCGCCCCGTAGCCGGACGGGGCCCGGCGCTCAGAAGCGGGCGTGCGCGGTGATGTCCGCCTCGAACTCGCCCGTCATCGCCGGGGTCACCGTCGGCCGGCACTGCCGGACGGCCTCCAGGTAGTCCGCGGTGCCGGCGCCGAGCCGGCCGGCCGCCGCGCCCCGCGCGTCCACCACCTCCAGGTCCCGTTCGAAGGACACCTGCGCGGCGATCCGCGCCGCGTGCTCGATGTCGGCGGGGGTGAACAGCTCGGTCGCCTCCACCAGCGCGTCCACGTCGACGTCCGCGCGGCCCGCCGTGTAGCGGCCCCAGATCGCGGCGCGCGCCCCGGCGTCGGGGGTGCCGATCGGGATGAGGTAGTCGAAGCGGCCGGGCCGCAGGAAGGCGGGGTCGAGGGAGCGGATGGAGTTGGTGGCGCACACCAGCAGCCGTTCGTCGCCCTCGCGGAAGCCCGGTATCAGCTTGAGCAGTTCGTTCGTCACGCCGTGGATGCCGCCGGGCTGGGCCGGTTCGGTGCGTACGGGGGCGATCTCCTCGACCTCGTCGATGAAGACGAGCACCCGCTCCAGCTCCGCGATCCGCGCGAAGGCGTCGCGCAGCGCGGTGGCGAGGTTGCCCTCGTCGGCGAGGCGGGAGGGCAGCAGTTCCACGAAGGGCCAGCCGAGCCGGGAGGCGATGGCGCGGGCGAAGGTGGTCTTGCCGGTGCCGGGCGGTCCGAAGAGGGTGATGGCGCGCGGCGGCCGGACCCCGTGCGCGGCGGCCCGTTCGGGTTCCGCGAGGGGCAGCACCACGCGCCGTTCGATGAGGTCCTTCTCCTTCTCCATGCCGGCGACCTTCGACCACAGGCCGCCCTGGAGGAAGCGGCCGCCGAGGTCGTCGAGGAGGCCCGCGGCCGGTCCGTGCAGCGGCTCGGTCTTCTCGAAGTAGGCGACGGCGGGCTGCCGGGTGTAGCCGGCGTTCAGCAGCCCCTCGCCGAGCATGTCCTCCTCGGGCAGGACATAGGCGATACGGCCGACGCGGGCGGCGATGAGCCGCCGTTCCAGTTCGACGAGGAGGGCGCTGGCCAGGCCCCGGCCGCGCCATCCGGAGGCGATCGCGATCCGCATGACCCAGGCCCGCTCCCCCGTGACGCAGGCGAGCGCCGCACCGATGGGCACGCCCTGGTGGACGGCGACCACGCAGGGCTGGCGGCCGGTCAGCGCGCTGATGCACTCCGCGAGCGAGAAGACCGACTCCTGCCCGAGCTCCGCCGTGGTGTCGATGAGATGGACCACCGCGGCGAGATCGCTCTCGCGGTAGTCATGGATGAGCCAGTTCACCGGGTACCGCCCCTCGTTCGTGCTCCTGCGGCGAGGCTAGGGGCGGCCGGGGCCCCTGTTCACGCTCCGCCCTGCACAACAGCCGGGCGGGAAACCCTCCGTGTCGTCCATAGACTGGTGGCTTCCGCCGAAAGCCCGCCCCGAGGATCCGCGCAGCTTCATGACATCCGACATACCCGCCATACCCGACTCCCCTCTTTCCGTTCGGCGGCGGCGCCGGCACCTCGTGTGGCTGATACCGGTCGGGTGGACGCTGGCCCTCGGACTGTGGGGGCTCTCGCGGCAGGACAGCGTGTGGCGGGACGAGGCGGCGACCTGGCAGGTGGCCGGGCGGCCGGCGGGCGAGATCTGGCGGATGCTCGGCAATGTCGACGCCGTGCACGGGCTCTACTACCTGCTGATGCACGGCCTGTTCGAGGTGTTCGGGGCGAGTACGACGACTCTGCGGCTGCCCTCGGTGCTGGCGGTCGCGGCGGCCGCCGCGTGCGTGGCCCTGATCGGGCGGCGGCTGGCCGGTCCCGCCGTGGGGCTGGGCGGCGGGCTGGCCCTCGGGCTGCTGCCGGCCGTGCAGTTCTACCTCCAGGAGGGCCGGCCGTACGCGCTGGTCGCGGCCGGGGCCGGGCTGTCGACGCTGCTCCTGATGTCCCTGCTGGGGACCGGGCCCGGGCGGCGGGTCTGGCCGCGCTGGACGGCGTACGGAGCGGCCGTACTGGTCTGCGCGCTGCTGAACTGGCTGTCGCTGCTGATCCTGCCCGCGCACGCGGTGACCCTGTGGTGGGTACGGGCCCGGCGCGGGCTGTGGCCGCGCTGGGCGGCGGCCTCGGCGGGGGCCGTGGCGGGGGCGCTGCCGCTGGTCCTGTTCAGCCGGGGGCAGTCCGAGCAGGTGTCGTGGATACCGCCGCTGACCTGGCACATGCTGATCGGCCCGGCGCTCCTGCTGGCCGTGGGCGGGCTCGGGGCGCTGGCGGACCGGCCCGCGCGCGGACGGCTCTCGCCCGCCGCGGTCGGGCTGCCGCTGCTGGCGGTGCCGCAGCTGGGGCTGATCGGGCTGTCGCTGGCGCAGCCGCTGTTCCTGGACCGGTACGTGCTGTTCAGCATGGTCGGGCTGGCGCTGCTGATCGGGGCGGGGCTGGGGGCGGCCGTACGGGCCTGCGCGCCCCGGTTCCCGAGGGCGGCGGGCCTGCTGGTGCCGGGGGTGGTCGGGGTGGCGGCGCTGGCGCTGCTGCCGGTGGAGCTGGCCAAGCGGGCGCCCGCCAGCCGGGTGGACGACGTACTGGCGGTGGCGGGCGAGGTGGCGGAACTCAAGGGGGACGGGGACGGGGTGCTGTTCCTCCCGGCGGCGCGGCGGGACACCGCGCTGGTCTCCCCCGGGGCGTTCACGGGCCTGAGCGACCTGGCGCTGGCCGTGACCCCGGCGGCCTCGGCCACCCTCAAGGGCGAGGAGGCGGAGCCGGAGCGCATACGGGCCGCGCTGCTCGGGCAGCGGCGGGTGCTGCTGGTCACGGACGCGGCGGGCGTGGCGAAACCGCCCTCGGCGGAGCGGGACAAGGCCAAGGCGGCGGCGCTGCGGGAGCACTTCGAGGTGGTCGCGGACCGGCAGGTGCGGGGCCGCCGGGTGACGGTGTACGAGCGCCGCCGGTAGGGCGCCGGGCGAGGGCGTTTCGTACGGGAGCGGGGGTCCTGTCCCGGCATGGGCCGGGTTTCACAGGGGCTTCACCGGCTTTACCGGATTCACAGCGGATTCATACGGAACAACGCCGTCCGGTCACAGGTTCGGTGGGCAGGGTGGCTGCATGATCCGCCACGTGCTCCCCCGAACGGCCCGGCGCTCCCGTGCGCGGCGGGCCCCACGGATCCTGCTCGCGCTGGCCGCGACGACGGCGCTGCTCGGCGTGGGGGTGCCGGGCGACCCGGGCGGGACCCCGCTCGGCGTCACCGTACGGGCGCAGCCGGACCGGGTCGCCGACCGGGTGGGCGCCCTCTTCGCGGGCGGGCTCGACGGCGGCCATTTCTGCACCGCCGCCGTGGTCCGCAGCGACGACCGCGATGTGATCGCCACCGCCGCGCACTGCCTGGAGAACCCCGGTACCACCGTGTTCGCGCCCGGCTACCGCGACGGAGAGGCCCCGTACGGCCTGTGGCGGATCACCGGGGTGCACATCGCCCCCGGCTGGACGGACGGGCAGGACCCGGACGACGACATCGCCTTCGCGACGGTGGCCGCGGTGGACTCCGGGGAGACCCGCGCCGTCGAGGACCTGGTGGGCGGCTTCCCGGTGGCACCCGGGCAGTCCGACGGGCCCACGGTGACGGTGGTCGGCTACCCGCGGACCCTGGAGGTCCCGCTGCGCTGCGCCAACACCACCCGCCTGTACTCGGCCACCCAGCGCCGGATCGGCTGCCCGGACCTCAGCGGCGGTACGAGCGGCAGCCCGTGGCTGGTGGACGGCGCGCTGGCCGGGGTGCTCGGCGGGCACGAGGGCGGCGGCACCGTGCCGGAGGTCTCCTACAGCGCGGTGATGGGCGACCAGGCGGTGGAGCTGTACCGGGAGGCGGCCGACGAGGGCTGAGGCGGCCGTACGGCTCCTACCGCCGTCCGGCGGGGACGCCCTCCGCCCCGGCACCCGAGCGCTGCGCGGGGAACAGCCCGAGCGGGACCCGGGAGGAGGAGGCCGAGGAGCGGATGTCGCCCATGCCGCGCCGCAGGCTGTCGCGCAGCAGGCGGCCGAGGGGCCGCTCGACCAGCCGGTGCACGAGCCAGGCCAGGACCACCATGCCGGCGGTCACCCCGAGCACCAGGGGTACGGGGGCCAGGTCCCGGCGGAAGTGATGGATGAGGGTGAGCCCCGCCATCATGTGGATCAGGTACAGCGGATAGGTGATCGCTCCGGCGTGCGGCAGCCAGCTCCACCGGATGCCGTCGAGGGCGCCGAGCGCGATGGCCGCCATGAGGGCGAAACCGCAGGCGATGATCACATGGGCGGGCCAGGGCGGGGTCTGCTCGGCGGCGGCCCGCCCCAGGTTGCTGATCATCCGGGCGTGCACATAGTGCTGCGCGAGCAGGAACTGCACGCCGACGAGGGCCCACATCACGGCGTTCTGCCCGAAGCGGCGCATCAGGTAGAAGGCGATGCCAGCGATGAAGTACGGGGAGGCGGACGGGACGGCGAAGAAGGACAGCACCCCGTTGTCCGCGGTCGGCGCCACGATGCCCGCGAGGGTCCAGAGCGCGCAGAAGAGCACGCAGTTGCGGTAGGTCACACCGCGCAGGACGACGAGCGCGAAGAGCACGTAGAACTTGAGCTCCACGAACAGCGTCCAGTAGGCGTCGTCGATGTGCGGGACGCCGATCCCGCCCTGGAGCATCGACAGGTTCACCATGACATCGCTGAACGAGTGGACCTGCCGCACCTCGGGCCAGGTGAACAGCACCAGCGAGGTGAAGATCACGGCCGCCCAGTAGGCGGGGAAGAGCCGGGAGGCCCGGGAGACCGCGAAGTCGCCGAGGCCGCGCCCCCAGGCGCTCATACAGATGACGAAGCCGCTGACCAGGAAGAAGATCTCGACGCCGAGCCAGCCGTAGACCGCCAGCCGGTGGCCCAGCGGGAAGACCCCGGCCGTCGGCTCGCCCCAGGCACTCTCCAGGGCGGTGTAGTGGTAGAAGAGCACGGAGAGCGCGGCGAGCACCCGGACGCCGTCGAGAGCGGCCAGCCGGGGGCCGGGCGCTCCGCTCCGTATGGTTCCGCCCGGCTGCGTCTCACCGGCTGCTGCGCCCGTGCCCATTCTCGACCGTCCTCATCTCTGGTACGACGGTCCGATCAACGCCGCCGGGTCCCGGGAACCCTACACGCGGCCGCGCCGCCCCCCGGTCCCGTCGGCCGGGCGCTACTCGGTGATCCCGGCGGGGACCTCGAACCAGGTGGGCTCCTCGCGCAGGGCCCGGTGGATGCGGTCCAGGGCGAAGGGCTCCAGCGGCGGCAGCGCGTCCACCTCGAACCAGTCCACCTCCAGCGACTCGTGGTCGTTGGCCCGCGCCTCGCCGCCCGTGGCCCGGCAGCGGAAGGTGATGTCCTGGAACTGGCAGACGTCCCCGTTGGGGTAGGTGATCGGCGCGAGCATCTGGACCAGGACGACCCGCTCGGGCACGCACCGCACGGCCGTCTCCTCGTACACCTCGCGTACGGCGGTCTCGGCCGGCTGCTCCCCCGGCTCGGCGATGCCGCCGACGACGGACCAGCGCCCGGTGTCGCTGCGCCGGCCGAGCAGCACGCGGCCCCGGTCGTCGAGGACGATGGCCGTGACCCCGGGCAGCAGGAGCAGCTGGTGCCCGGCGGAGGCACGGATCCGGCGGATGAAATCGGGTGTGGTCATCCCCCGACCCTACGAGGCTCCGGGCACGCGGGACCGGCCCGGTGGGGCACCGGGCGCGCCGGGGGCCCGGTGGGGTCCCCCGGCGCGACGTGGCCCGGTGGGGTCACGCGGCGCGACGTGGCCAGGTGGGGTCACTCGGCGCGGCGGGCGCGGATGCGGCCGGCCAGGACCGCGCCGAGTCCGCCGGCGGCGAGCAGCAGCAGGGCGTACTCGGGCAGCGGGCCGAGCGCGGTGGCCGGCGTACGCCCGGAGCGCAGCGGGATCTCGGCCACCAGGGCGTCGGCGGTGAACATCTTGGTCTCGGCGACGACGCGCCCGTCCGGGCGGATGACGGCGCTGACCCCGCTGGTGACGGGCACGAGCACGGTCCGGCTGTGCTCGACGGCCCGGATCCGGTCCATGGCGAGCTGCTGGTAGGTCATCTGGGTCCGGCCGAAGGTGGCGTTGTTGCTGGGTACGGCGATCACCTGGGCGCCGTCGCGGACGGTGGAGAGGACGGCGTCGTCGAAGGCCGCCTCGAAGCAGGTGACCATGCCCACGCCGCTGCCGGCCATGTCGAAGACGCCCGGGTCCTTGCCGGGGCCGAAGTCGCGGCGCACCCGGTCCACGTCGGAGTTGACGAGCCGGACGAAGGAGCGCATGGGGATGCGCTCGCCGAAGGGCTGGATCTTGCGCTTGTCGTAGGTCTTGGTGGGCCCGGAGACCGGGTCCCAGAGGATCATCGTGTTGCGCAGCGGACCCGTCTCGGGCGCGACGACCGCGCCGATGGCCACGGGGACGCCGATGGCCTTGACGGCCTGGTCGATGACGGCGTAGGCGTCCGGTTCGGCGTAGGGGTCGAGGTCGGAGGAGTTCTCGGGCCAGAGCACGAAGTCGGGCTTGGGGACGCGCCCGGCCCGGACGTCCTCGGCGAGCTGGACGGTCCGCTTGGCGTGGTTGTCGAGGACGGCGCGGCGCTGGGAGTTGAAGTCGAGGCCGAGGCGGGGCACGTTGCCCTGGATGACGGCGGCCACGGCGGTGCCGTCCTCGGCGGCGTCGGAGACCAGCGGCCGGGCGGCGAGGCCCGCGACGACGGGGGCGGCGACGGTGAGCGCGGTCAGCGCGGCGGTGGTGCGGCCGGGGTGGCGGCGGGCGATGCGCAGGGCCTCGTACAGCCCGAATCCGCAGAGGGCGACGCCGAAGGAGAGCAGCGGGGTGCCGCCGAGCGCGGCGAGCGGGGTGAAGACGCCGTCGGCCTGGCCGAAGGCGAGCTTGCCCCAGGGGAAGCCGCCGAAGGGGGCGCGGGCGCGCAGCGCCTCCCCCGCCACCCAGACGGCGGCGGCGAGAACCGGCCAGGCGCGCAGGCGGCTGACGAGGGCGATACCGAGGCCGGTGAGGCCGTAGAAGAGGGCTTCGAGGGTGCTCAGCGCCAGCCAGGGCACCGGGCCGACCTCCTCGCCGGTCCAGACGAGCAGCGGCAGCAGGTAGCCCAGCCCGGCGAGGGTGCCGAGCCCGAAGCCGGCCCGGGCGCGGCGGCCGTACAGGCAGCCGGCGAGCAGGGCGAGGGCGAAGGGGGCGAGCCACCAGAGGGGGCGGGGCGGGAAACTCAGGTAGAGCAGCACCCCGGCGAGTACGGCGAGCACGGGCCGCAGGAGCGCGGCGGCCTTGCGGCGCGGCGCGGTGGGGGTCATCGCGTCGGGCCCGCCCGTGGAGGTATCGGTGGACGGCGGGGGCATATCCGGAACCGCCGGCTTCACACTGCTGCTCATCTGGCGGAGTGTACGTCCCCGGGTGGCTGGATCCGGTAAGCGCGGTCGGCGGCGGGGCTCGGGCCCGCCCGGCGGATCACGGCCTATCGGGTGAGGGCCCGCAGGTGGGTGCGGATCACCCGGACGGCGTTCTCGGCGTCGTCGACGGTCACCGTGAACACCTTGCCGTCCCCGAGGGTCAGCGACAGCCCCTCGCCGCGGCGGACGATCACCGCGGTGCCCTTCTGGGGGCGCCAGCGGTAGCCCCAGCCGCCCCAGTGCTGCGGGGTGATCCGGGGCAGGAACTCGGCCGCCGCCACGTGGGCGAGGGGGATGGTGCGGCGCGGGATGCCGATGTGGCCGCAGCGCACGAGGACGGCCTCGGAGTCGACGGTGACGGAGACGTTCACGAAGGCGAGGGTCCCGTAGAGCATGAGCAGCCCGGCGGCGAGGCAGCCGGTCACGGCCATGAGCAGCGGGATGAAGTCGGCGCTCCAGGCGGCGTTGTCCACGGCGAGCTCGACCCCGAGCGCCACACAGGCCGCACCGGCCGCGGCGAGCAGCCACTGCAGGGGGTTGGATGCCCGGCCCGTCCAGAACGGTCCGGGTGGATGACCCGTCATACCCAGCAGCGTACCCACGTTCCCCCACCCAGCCACCGCCCCGACCCGCGGGGGTGAGCGGGGGGGCGCGGCCCGGCTCGCCGGACGGCCACGAAGGGAGCCCCGCGCTCCGCGCGGATGCCGACCGCTTCACGCCGTCACCCCGGATGCCGTGGACGAGGCGCTGGGCGGTGGCGTAGTCGGGGGCGATCGCCTCGGGCACCCACTCGATACCGTCGCCCCGGCACGCCGCCCAGAGGTCCAGCGGCTCGTCGGGGTCATCCACAGCCACACTCCTCTCCCAGGGGCCCGCGAGCTAGCGCAGAGGCCAGGAGTCGGCAGGATCATCGAGCCACGCCCGGTGGCCCTCGGGGCCGACCGTCAGACCGAACCGCTCAGGACCTGGGCACCCTTTCCCGACCCACCACCGGTGGGCTTCCTCGACCTCGTCCCACAGCCGGCGGGGGCCGTGCTGGTAGACGGTGAAGTCATCACCCTCGCCGCCGTCGTGGTCCACGGCCGCCCACGACGTGCCGTCCGTCGTCGCGATCCACAGCCGGTCGGCGACACCGTCCACGGGATCGTCCTGCCAGGTGTGCCAGACGTCGCCCAGCCGGTGACCGACGGCGAAGGCGGCATCACCCGAGACCACCGCCCGGCGCGGCAAGGTCGTCACCGACTCCTCCGGCCGGTGCTCGTCCTTCACCACGTCGCGGTGGATCAGGAGATCCTGCCGCTGCGTGCGCATGAGCATGAAGGCGCTGTACGGGCTGTACCGGCCCGTGGCCGTCCCGTCGTCACCGACCACCAGGCGCAGCAGACCCCAGCAGATCCAGGGGTTGTCCCAGGGGGTGAGGATCACGCCGCCGGGTCGGGTCTGCGCGATTCAGTGCGGCGGCACGCGCCGTACGGAGCAGGTGGCCAGCACGCGGTCGTACGGCGCCCGGGGCCCCCAGCCGAGGCGGCCGTCACCGCACACCACCGTGGGGTGGTGGCCGAGACACGCCAACGCCTCCCGGGCCCGGTCGGCCAGGGCGTGGTCCACCTCGACGGTGACCAGGTCGGCGGCACCGATGCGATGGCTGATCATGCCGCTGTCCCATCCGGTGCCGGTGCCGATGTGCAGCACCTTCGCGCCGGGTGCGATGTCGGCGCCTTCGAGCATCCGGAACACCACCGAGGGGTGGGAGGCGGAGGAAGAGGGCCAGGCGTCGTCCGGCCCGTCCGGCTCGGCGCCGTCGTTGACCTGGGTCACGACGGGGGTGAGTGCGTAGGCGGCGCTCCACCAGTCGGCCGCGTCCGTCAGGCGGTCCACGGGCCGGTAGCGGCCGTCCCGGTCCGCCCAGATCCGGTCGGGCAGGAAGTGGTCGCGTGGGACGGCCACGGCCGCCTTCTGCCACTCGGGGCCCACGTCGTGGCCAAGGTCCTCGGAAACGGCCTGGAGCAGGCCGCGCGTGGCGTCCTGCCCCGGACTCCGGTGGGAGCTGGTCACTTCTTGTGCTTCCCGCCGCTGGGCGGGTTCTGCGTGTCCGGGCTGGGCTTGGACGTGCCCGGGTCCTTGTCCCCCGAGTGCTGGCCCTGCCCGCCGTCGTTGCCTCCGGATCCTCCGCCGGAAGATCCGCCCTTGCCTGTACCCCAGCCCATGGCCGCCTCCTGCATGATCGTCGTCACGGTGGTGGTGTTCGCAGCACTTCGTGAGGAACACGCTAGGGAAGAAGCCCAGTTGGATTCCAGGAAGTTCCACCGAATTCCACGCCAGTTACCCGAGGGAGCCAATCGCGGCCGAGACCAAGCCCCTCGCTGCGGCGCCGAAGACAGCGGCTTCCGACAACCACTCAAAAGCCTTCACGTACTGGGCGATCTCCGATGGGGCCGTGACGTTCACAGCGGCCGTCAGTGTCTCGACCTGCACCTGTTGCGTGTCGTAGAGGGAGAAGGTCTCCAGCGGCCACATGCGCCGGTCACCGTGAAGGGGATAACCCCGAGGGAGACCGCGGGGAGCGACATCACGGACAGCAGATGTCCGAGCTGCCCGGCCATCGCCTCGGCGTCACCGAGACGCTGCCGCAGCACGGCCTCTTCCACCAGGATCGCAAAACGGTGGTCACCCTGCCGGAGTACGCGTGCTCGATCCACGCGCGCGGCGACCGCCTCGGCCACGTCGTTGGGCACCTGCCTGAACTCCGTGATCGCTGAGAGCAACGCCGTTGCGTAGGCCGGGGTCTGGAGCAGTCCCGGGACGACGTTGGAGCAGTAGACGCGGAAGGACTGTGTGCGCTCGTACAAGGGGACGTACGACTCCTGGAGCCGCCGCAGGCCCGTGCGCTGCACGCGCCTCCACTCGACATAGGCGCTTTGGGCCGAACGGGAAGCCGCGATCAGATCCGGAGCTTCGTCGGGAACGCCACAGATGGTGCACCACGCGCGGATGTCGGCGTCGGAGGGCGGCGTGGTCGCGTTCTCCAGCCGGCTTGCCTTCGAGGGGTACCAGCCGGCACGGTCGGCGACCTGCCGCGCCTTCAGCCCAGCGTCCAGGCGGATGCTCTTGAGGCGCTCCGCCAGCGCCTCGCAGGCCGCCTGGACACTCGACGACGGGGATGGTGCCATCGGTACTGTCGTGCCTCAGACGGTGTACTGGGCATGCGGAATCGCACGGTCCCAGACACCCTCGAAGGCTGTCGCGCACAGCTTCGCGACCTCCGGGCGCTCGTCCACTTCGTCCCCGAGGTAGACGCCTTCGCCGGAGAAGTGACCGAACCGCACCACCTGGTCGTCGAAGACCCAGAAGTCGTTCCCTGGCAGTGCGATGTCCGATGCCTTCCGGCGCGGAAGCCAGCGGATGTCCTCACCGGCCGCCACGTTCGTGAACGTACCGTCGTACAGGTACCGCGTGTACTCGCTGAATGGCTCCGAGACGATCCGCGCACGGCGGATGACGACGCCACGGGCGGTCGCCTCCGACACCATGTCGAGCCACGGCCGCCACCAGGACGCCCGATCGGCCGGGTTGTGCCGGTGCCCCGCCTTCCATGCGGCTACGCGGGGAGCCTCGTCGGGGTCGTCGTAGCTGTCGCGCATCTCCAGATGGACGGCGGATCGCCTACAGGCAGCAAGCAGTTCACTGAACGGCGGTGCCGCTTGCGGCATCGAAAGCCTCCTTGATGATGGCGGCCATCCGAACCGGGATCCGGACGATACCTTCGCCGTCGGGGATGGTCCTACGGATCGACCCTCACCGCGGACGCCGGACACGTCAAGGGCGCATTCAGGCGGGCGCTCGATGCGGCGCCACTGGCCGGAACTTCGGGGCGTAGGTACACCTGCTGCCCCCGGTCGGCCCGCCCAGCGGATCGGAGTCGGCGCCTTCCCCCACCTGCTACGTGCCCGGCTACGCTGGAGGCCACCGGCCTGAGACGAGCCGGAGCGTCTTCGCCCGTTGGCTGGTCGTCAGCCACTCGCACCCCAGGAGGACCCGTGAGCTCTCGGCTTGATCGGGTCGTTGGGGCTGTGGTCGGGGCTGCTGTGGGGGATGCGCTCGGGGCGCCCTATGAGTTCGGTGAGGCCGGGCAGTTGACCGTGCGGGGGGCCGAGATGTGTGCCGGTGGGGGGTGGGAGGCGGGGGAGGCCACCGACGATACGCAGATGGCCGTGCTTGTCGGTGAGTCGTTGCTGGAGTGCCGCGGGCTCGAACTGCCGGATGTTTTCGCCCGCTTCCAGCGGTGGGCCGCCGGGGAGCCCAAGGACATCGGGCTGCAGACCGAGGACGTGCTGACGAACGGCGCGTCCTGGGATTCCGCCGCCGCCCTGCACTTTCAGATCAACGCCCGCGCCGCGGGCAATGGTTCCCTCATGCGGGCGTCCACCTCGGCCGTGTACTTCGCCCCCGCCGGGCAGGCGGCGAGCATGGAGGCCGCGCGGCGGATCGCCGCGCTGACGCACGGCGACCGGGCCGCCTGGGAGGGGACGGCGATCCTGCACGGGCTCGTCCGCGTCGCCCTGGACGGCGCGGATCCGCTCGTGGCCCTCCCCGGCGTGCTCGCCGCCGTGCATCCGGATCACCGGGAGCGCTACGGGTGCGTACTGGCCCCCGACTGGCACCCCGGCCTCGCCACCGAGTTCAACGGGGCGGTCTGGCCCTGCCTGGGCTCGGCCGTGTGGGCGCTGCGGACCACCGGTGGGTTCGCGGAGGCCGTGCGGGCCGCCGTCGATCTCGGCGGGGACACCGACACCGTCGCGGCGGTGACCGGCACCCTCGCCGGGGCCCGGTACGGCCGGGCCGCCGTGCCGGAGGAGTGGACGGACCCGCTCCATGTCCCGCTGCCCGGGTACGGGGACCGGGTGCTGAACGCCGACGACCTGTGCGTGCTCGCTCAGCGGCTCGCGGAGGCGGGCTCGGACGCCGCGAAGGACGCCGCGAAGGACGCCTCCGGCTGAAGCTCCAGCCGCCGCCCCCGGAACCCGGCCCGCAGCCGCCGGTCGTGCGTGACCAGGACCAGCGTGCCGCCGAACCCCGCCAGCGCCGCCTCCAGCTCCTCCACCAGCGCGGGCGCCAGATGGTTCGTCGGCTCGTCCAGCAGGAGCAGGTCCAAGGGTCGCGTCACCAGCCGGGCCAGCTCCAGTTTGCGGCGCTGGCCGGCCGAGAGGGTACGGACCGGCCGGGCCAGATCGGCCGGGGTCAGCAACCCCATCCCGGCGACCTGGTCCGCGTACTCCTCGCCGAACAGCTCGACGGCCGACCGGTGTTCGCCCGGCCCCGGATCCCCCTGCCGCAGCAGTCCCGCGCGCCGGGGAGCCCGTACGACACCGTGTACGGGCGCCAGTTGGCCCGCGAGCAGCTGCAACAGGGTCGACTTACCAGCGCCGTTCGGCCCGGTGACCAGCAGCCGCTCCCCCGGTGCGAGCGTGAGTGAGACCGGTGCGAGACGGCCGGGCACGGCGGCGCCGGCCAGTTCGGTCGGTCCCGCCGCGCCCTCGGTGAACCGTCCGGTGAAGGTGAGCGGCCGCGGAGGCGGCGGCACGGGGCGCTCGGTGAGCCGGTGCAGGCGCTCGCGGGCGTTGCGGATCCGGCTCGCCGCGCCGTGCGTGCGCGAGCGGGCGCGGAAGGCGCCGGCTCCGCTGAAACCGCGCGGCAGCTTCCGCGGGATCGCGCCGATCCGCTCGATGGAGCTGTCCGCGAGCCGCTCCGCGTCCCGGACCTCCGCGCGCCATTCCTCGTACTCCCGCTGCCGGCGGGCCCGTTCGGCGGCGCGGGCCGTCAGGAAGCCGGCGTAGCCGTTGCCGTAGCGGCGTACGGTCCTCCGGTCCTGGTCGACTTCGAGGACGGCGGTGGTGACGCGGTCGAGGAAGAGGCGGTCGTGGGTGACGGCGACGACGGTTCCGCGGTGGGCGCGCAGGCGCTCCTCCAGCCAGGCGACGGCCTCGTCGTCGAGGTCGTTGGTGGGCTCGTCGAGCAGGAGCAGTTCCGGTTCGGAGGCGAGGGCCGCCGCGAGGGCGAGCCGGGAGCGCTGGCCGCCGGAGAGGGTGGCGAGCCGGCGGTCCCGGTCGATCGGGGCGCGTTCGCCGAGGCGGCGCAGGGTGGTCGCGACCCGGCGCCCGGCGTCGCGGCCGCCGCGGGCGTCGTAGGCGGCGAGGAGGTCTCCGTACGCGGCCAGTTCGTCGGGACCGGCCCGGTGCAGGACCGATTCGGCGGTGCGGATACGGCGCTCCAGGGCGCGGAGGTCCGCGAGGGCGAGGTCGATCGCGTCACCGACGCGGGCGGCCGGGGGCAGATCGAGGGTCTGGGCGAGGTGCGCGAGGCCGCCGGGGGCGGTGACGGTGATCTCGCCGTGGTCGGGGCGTTCGAGTCCGGCGAGGAGCCGGAGCAGGGTGGACTTGCCGGAGCCGTTGTCCCCGACGACCCCGACCCGCTCGCCGGGCCGGACCGTGCAGCTGACCCGGTCCAGGACGACGCGGGTGTCGTAGCTCTTGGTGACCTCGGACAGGACGATCTGGGTGGAGGCGAGTGGAGTGCGCAAGGGCGGTTCCCTTCGATGGCGAGTTCTGGCGGTTTTGCGAGACGATACGGACCGTCTCGCAACACGCCCAACAATAAACACCGCAGGGCGGATGCGCAAGACGCTACGTCTCGCGGGGGGGGTGGCGGTACGGGTGATCAGCCGACGGGGGCGCCGAGGCCGGCGAGCAGGCGGCCCTCGGCGTAGGCGAGGGCGGCGGCGGGCAGTTCCCCTTCGCGGCCGCTGCGCAGGACGGTCAGGCCGCCGGTGCGCGGGAGGCCGGGCTCGGGCGGGACGCCGAGGCGGCGCAGGGCCTGGACGGCGACGGGCTCGGCCGAGCCGTGGAACACGATCCCGGCGCCGCCGGTACGGGCGGCGAGGGCGGCCCGGATCGGGCTCTCGGTCAGCTCGTAGTGCGTGCAGCCGAGTACCACGTCGGTGACGTCGGCCGGGGTCAGCGCGGCGGCCGCGGCGACGGCGGCGTTCACGGCGGTGTCGTCGGCCGCCTCGACGGCGTCGGCGAGTCCGGGGCAGGGCACCTCGGTGACGCGGGCCCCGGCGGCGAAGTCGCGGATGAGGCCGCGCTGGTACGGGCTGCCGGTGGTGGCGGGCGTGGCCCAGATCGCCACGCGGCCCCTGGCGGCGGAGGCGGGCTTGATCGCGGGCACGGTACCGATGACCGGGATCGCCGGTTCGAGTTCGGCCCGCAGGGTGTCCAGGGCGTGCACGGTGGCGGTGTTGCAGGCCACGATCAGCGCGTCGGGGCGCAGCGCGGCGGCGGCCCGGGCGACGGCGACGGCCCGCTCGGTGAGGTCGGCGGGGGTCCGCGGGCCCCAGGGCATCCCGTCGGGGTCGGAGGACAGCACGAGATCCGCGTCCGGCCGCAGCCGCCGCACCGCCGCGGCCGCCGCGAGGAGGCCGATTCCGGAGTCCATGAGCGCGATCTTCACCCGCCCACCTTAATCGACCCGCCCCCAGCACCGCCGTCCGACCACCACCCTCCGGCCACGCCCACAGCCGCTTCCGCCGCCACCCAACCACCGACTCCGGATCCCAGCCGGGCGCCCCCGGACCCCGGCCCGCCCTCCCAGGCGAGGGTCCGCAGCACGGCAACAAGGCCCGAACAGGCCGACTCGGCCCCCGGGCCTCAGGCGCGACACCCCGACCCGGCCTGCGCCCCCGGGCGACCACTCCCCCGTACGGCAAAAGGCCCCGAACAGGCGGCTCGGCCCCTCGGGGCTCAGGCGCGACACCTCCGCCAAGGCGCCAGGCCCCGGCGAGGCATCGGCCGGCAAGCCCCGAGCCCCAGGGCAGCACCCCCGACGCAGCGCCACGCGCCGCACCGGCGGCCTCGGTGCGGGACAGGCGGCGTGTGGCGCGGGAGACTGCCGGGCATGGGTTTTCTCATCGGCGTCGCCTGCGTGTCCCTGCTCGTCTGGGGCTGGCTGCTGCTCGGGCAGGGGATGTTCTGGCGGACCGATGTGCGGCTTCCGCCGCGCGCCGCGCCCGCGCGGTGGCCGTCCGTGGCGATCGTCGTGCCCGCGCGGGACGAGGCCGATGTGCTGCCCGTCAGCCTGGGCTCACTGCTCGCGCAGGACTACCCCGGCGAGGCCGAGATCGTGCTCGTCGACGACGGGAGCACCGACGGCACCGGCGCGCTCGCGCTGCGGATGGCCGCCGAGCAGCCGGGGCTGCCCCTCACCGTGCTCTCCCCCGGCGACCCCGCCCCCGGCTGGACCGGCAAACTCTGGGCGCTCCGCCACGGCATCGCACATGCCCGGGCCTCGCGCGAGCCCGAGTTCCTGCTGCTCACCGACGCGGACATCGCACACGAACCGGACAGTCTGCGCGAGCTGGTGGCCGCCGCCACCTCCGCCCGGCTCGACCTCGTCTCGCAGATGGCCCGGCTGCGCGTGGCCAACCTCTGGGAGCGGCTGCTCGTACCGGCGTTCGTGTACTTCTTCGCCCAGCTCTACCCCTTCCGCCGCGTCAACCGCGCCGCCTCCCGCACCGCCGCGGCCGCCGGCGGCTGCGTACTGCTGCGCACCGAGGCCGCCGTACGCGCCGGGATCCCCGACCGGATCCGACAGGCCGTCATCGACGACGTGTCCCTCGCCCGCGCGGTCAAGCGCCACGGCGGCCGGATCTGGCTGGGGCTGGCCGAGCGGGTGGACAGCGTGCGGCCGTACCCCGCGCTCGGGGGCCTCTGGCGGATGGTCTCGCGCAGCGCCTACGCGCAACTGCGCCACAGCCCCGCCCTCCTGGCCGGCACCGTCGCCGGGCTGACGCTCGTCTACCTCGTGCCGCCCGCCGCCCTCCTGGCCGGACTCGCCCTCGGGCGCCCCGCCCTCGCCTGGCCCGGCGGCCTGGCCTGGCTGCTGATGGCCGGCACCTACCTGCCGATGCTCCGGTACTACCGCCAGTCCGCCGCCCTCGCGCCGCTGCTTCCGCTCACCGCCCTGCTCTACCTGCTGATGACGGTCGATTCGGCCGTCCAGCACTACCGCGGCCGCGGCGCCGCCTGGAAGGGCCGCACCTACGCCCGCCCGAGCGAGGCGGCGGCGACCGGCGAACCCGGACCGCCGCCGGCCCCCGGATCCGCGTCCTCCGAGGTCACCGGAGGGTGACGGCGGATGGTGACGCTCTGTCAGCACGAAGTCGGTGCAACGCACAACCGGTTGGTACGAGTTGGAGCAAGCCGGTGCGGAAGTGGCCAAATCGTGCACGTGAACGTCAAGTGAAAGCTGTGGCTCTGACCTGCGAATATGCAGGTCAGGGCGGTGTTGACGGCACCTCGCTATGGACCCGGTGAAGTCGTGGGCTTAACTTAGGTCCCATGACCTCCCCCCGCTCCACTTATGGCGGCGGTTACTACTCCGCGCCCTCCTTCCCGGACACCCCCATCTACGACTCCCTCGTCGCCGAACGGGGTACTCCGCAGATCGCACCGATCCGCGTCCCGGCCGCCTACGAGTCCCCGAGCGCGGGCTATTCGAGCGGCGGGTACCTGCCGGCCCTCGCCTCCGCGCTGCCCGCGCTCCCGCCGGCCGCGCCCCAGCAGCAGGCCCCCGCGTACGGGTATCCGTACCAGCAGCAGGCCACCCCGCAGCCCATGCCGCTGCAGAACGCGCCCGCGCCCTACATCCCGCAGCAGCAGCCGGTCGGCGCACGCGCCGGCTTCGTGCAGCAGCCCCAGCCGCAGCAGCCCCGCCCGGCCGCCATGGGCACGGGCTACGAGGCCATGCGCCCGGCCGCGCCGCGCCCGATGCAGGTTCCGGTTGCGGCTCCGGTGCAGGCCGCCTCGTACGAGGATCCGTACGGCCGCCCCTACCAGGGACGCGGTTACTGACGGGGGCCCTCGCGCATGCCGGGGCCGCGGAGGCGCCTGGCAGAATTTCCCCATGTCGAAGTTGCACGTTCAGGCCCTCCACGTCCATCCCGTCAAATCGGTGGCGGGGTTCGCTCCCGACGCGGTGGCCGTGGAGCCCTGGGGGCTGTCCGGGGACCGGCGCTGGGCGCTGATCGATCCTGAGGGCACGGTGCTCACCCAGCGCCGCCACGCGCGCCTCGCGCTGGCGGCGGCCCGTCCCGCGGGCGAGGGCGGCCGGATCGCCCTGACGGCGCCCGGCATGCCGGAGCTGGTCGTGGAGGAGCCCGAGCCGGGGCCGCTGGAGCCGGTGACCCTGTTCGGGAAGAAGGTCGAGACCGTGGTCGCGGCGCGGTCCGCGGCCGACTGGTTCAGCGCGTACCTGGGTGAACCGGTACGCATGGTGCACATGGACGACCCGGCCGTCCGCCGTCCGGTCGACCCGGACTACGCCCTGCCCGGCGAGACGGTGAGCCTGGCCGACGGCTACCCGCTGCTGATCGCCACCCTCGCGTCGCTGGACGCGCTCAACGCGCTGATCGGGCGCGGGGACCATCCCGAGGAGGGCCCCCTCCCCATGAACCGCTTCCGCCCCAATGTGGTGGTGTCCGGGGCCGAGCCCTGGGCCGAGGACGACTGGCGGCGCCTCGCGATCGGCGACGCCGTCTTCCGCGGGGCACGCGAGTGCGGCCGCTGCGTGGTCACCACCACCGACCAGGCGACGGCGGAGCGCGGCAAGGAACCCCTCAAGACCCTGGCCAGGCACCGGCGGATCGGGAAGTCACTGGCCTTCGGCCGGCTGCTGGTGCCGCTGCGGCTGGGCACCGTACGGGTCGGTGACGAGGTACGCGTCCTCGACTGACGGGCACTGACGGGCGGCATCCGGCGCCGCGGGGGCGGCGACCGGGCGAGCGGATTGACACCTTCGGGGGGCTCCGCCCCCGAGCTGGAACCAAGCGGCGTGACCGGGCCGTTGGATCGGGCAGAAGGGCACAGGAGAGGCACCGGCGCACCACCGGGCACATCGAGCGCGTCAAGCACGTCGAGTACGTCGAGTACGTCGAGCGCATCGAGGACCGGCGGGCATCGGGGGCCCCTCGTCCCGTGCGCCCCGGAATGCGTCCCCGGGGTGTGCGGATCGACCACGGACGCGCAGGCAGACGGAGACTGGCGCAAGTGGGGGGAGCCGGACCGTGCGGACAGCAATGGGTGTGTGGCGCTGGCGGCGCAATCCGCTGCGCCGGCCGACGGATCTTTTCGAGGCATGGCTGGCGTTCGTCGCGCTGGTCTGCGTCCTGGTGGTGGCTCCGGCCATCGGCTGGGGTGCGGGCCTGACGGTGGACGGCACCTTGCAGAGAGCCGCGCGGGAGCAGCGGCAGGAGCGGCATCTCGTTCCGGCGGTGGTGGTCCGGCCCCTTCCGGAGGCGGCGGAGGGGCAGGTGGAGAAGCAGGCGGAGGCGGCTGCCGACGCCTCGGCGCAGCGGTCCTCGCCGCGGCGTACGCGGATCGTGGCCGCGTGGACCGCGCCGGACGGCAGCAGTCACCAGGGCACGGTGCCCGCCGCGGAGGAGCCGCCGCATCCGGGCGACCGGTTCCGGATGTGGACGGACGAGCGGGGGCGGGTGGTGGGGCAGCCGCTGGACCCGTCCGCCGCCTCCTTCCATGCGGGCATGGCGGGCCTGGCCGCCGCGATATCCGTGGCCGTACTGGCAGAGACGGTCCGGCGGCTGGTCGTACGGCGGCTCATGCATCGGCGGTACATCCGTCTGGACCGGGCGTGGGCGGCGGCCGGTCCCGACTGGGGCCGTGCCGGTGCGGGCAGCTGACCTGGCCTCCCACCGGCTCCGCGCGCGCTACGGTGGAGCGGCCGGACCTGTCGCTCCAGTAGCGTCAGTGGCTCGAGTGGCTTCAGACATCAGTGGCTGCGGTCGCACCGGCAGCGCGAGCACGAGGGTGGGGGCACGACAGCACCATGGTTCAGGGCACGGTCCAGGTGACGCACGGCGGACCTTCGCGGTGGCGGCGCCGCTCCGGTGAATATCCGACGCTGACCGCCGCGCTCGCCGCCGCGGGTGACGGGGACGTGCTGTCCATCGCCCCGGGCACCTACCGGGAGAACCTGGTGGTGCAGCACGCCGTCACCCTGCGCGGCCCGGAGGGCGGGCGGGGATCGGTGCGCATCGCGCCGCTCGACGGGGTGGCACTGACCGTGCGCGCCTCGGCGGTGATCCAGGACCTGCACCTGGAGAGCCAGGACCGGGCCACGCCCGCGCTGCTGGTCGAGGAGGGCTCCCCCGAGCTGACCGACCTGCGCGTGAGCACCCGCTCGGCGGCCGGCATCGAGGTGCGCGGCTCGGGCGCCCGGCCGGTCGTGCGGCGCTGCACGGTGGAGAACCCGGCGGGCGTCGGGATCGCCGTACTGGACGGTGGCGGCGGGGTGTTCGAGGAGTGCGAGGTGGTGGCCTCCGGACAGACCGGCGTCTCGGTGCGCGGCGGTGGCCGCCCCCGGCTGGAGCGCTGCCGGATCCACCACGCCACGGGCGCGGGCATCGCCGTCACCGGCGAGGGCTCGGGCCTGGAGGCCCTGGGCTGCGAGGTGTACGAGGTGAAGGGCACCGGGGTGCAGATCGCCTCCCGCGCGGCGGCCCGGCTCACCGACTGCTCGGTGCACCGCACCTCGACCGACGGGGTCACCCTCGACACCGACGCCGTGCTCACCCTGTCCGGCTGCGACATCCACGACATCCCGGAGAACGCGGTCGACCTGCGGTCCCGCTCGGTGCTCACTCTCAGCCGCACCACCGTGCGCCGCTTCGGGCGCAACGGCCTGTCGGTGTGGGACCCGGGCACCCGGGTCGACGCCGAGTCCTGCGAGATCCACGACAGTACGGGCGACTACCCGGCGGTGTGGGTCAGCGACGGGGCCAGCGCCTCCCTGGACGCCTGCCGGGTGCACGACGTGCCGGACGCCCTGTTCGTCCTGGACCGGGGCTCGCGCGTGGACGTGACCGACAGCGATCTGTCCCAGGTGCGCAACACGGCCGTCTCCGTCAGCGACGGGGCCACAGCCGAGCTGGACGACTGCCGGATCCGCGAGGCGGCCACGGGCGCCTGGTTCCGCGACCACGGCAGCGGCGGCACCCTCGCCGGCTGCACCATCGACGCCGTGCAGACCGGTGTGATCGTCACCAAGGGGGCCGATCCGGCCCTGGAGCGCTGCACGGTCACCTCCCCCGCCGAGGCCGGTTTCTACGTCTCGGCCGGCGGCCGGGGCACCTTCACCGCCTGCCGGGTCTCGGGCAGTTCCGGTTTCGGCTTCCACATCATCGACGGCTGCCGCACCACCCTGACGCGCTGCCACACCGAGCGCTGCGCCCGAGGCGGGTACGAGTTCGCCGAGGACGGGCCGCTCGCCCAGGAGTGCACGGGCGACGAGTCGGGCACCCGCCCCGCGGACCGGGCCGCTCCCGGCGGACCGCTCGCCACGGCGCAGGCGGCCGCCCGTACGGCTCCGGCGACTACCTCGCCGAGCTGACCATGCTGATCCTCGGCCGCGACCGCCTGAAAACCCCCGGCCTCGGCTACGCCCGGACCTTCC